>DATDOL010000201.1:0-2491 GCA_035293265.1 Ignavibacteriaceae bacterium
AAAAAATACATTTATTTTGGGGAGATGAAAGATGCGTTCATCCTGAAGATGAAGAAAGTAATTTCGGAATGACGAAAAAATTTCTTCTTGACTACATTGATATTCCTGAAAAAAATGTTCATCGGATTAGGGGAGAAGAAAATCCTGAAAAAGAAGCAATCAGATATACAAATGAAATTAAAAAGTATGTTCCTTTTTATAAAGAACTTCCACTATTTGATTTGATAATGCTTGGACTTGGTGAAGATGGTCATACTGCCTCAATTTTTACGAACCAGAAGCGTCTGATAAATTCCGATAAAATTTGTGAAGTTGCTGTTCATCCCGTTTCTGGTCAGAAAAGAATAACATTGACAGGAACCGTGATTAATAATGCGAAGAGAATTATATTTCTTGTTACAGGTGGAAATAAATCAGGTGTTATTAAAGAGTTGCTTGAGGGGAAAGAAAAAAATAAATATCCAGCAGCTTATATCAATTCAATTCACGGAAGAACTGATTATTTTATGGATAAACAAGCTGCAAAATTATTAAAATGAAATGGACCAAAGGTTTATGTAAAATTGCTTAATTTTCGGAAAAGTTTTTATCTAAAGAAATCATTTATTATAAAGTAAGACAGAGGAAGCGATGAATAAATTAAAAGAACTTGCGAAGCTCGGACAGTCAGTATGGCTGGATTTTATCAGCAGAAAATTATTAACAAGCGGCGATCTGACAAAACTGATTGATGACGGTTTAAGAGGAATGACTTCGAACCCGACAATTTTTGATAAAGCAATTTCAAAAAGCAATGATTACGATGAAGATATAAAAAGATTGGTCAGTGATGATTTCACAGTCGATGAAATTTATGAGAGGCTTACCCTTAAAGATATCGGTATGGCGGCTGATGAAATGAAAAAAGTTTATGACCAGACGAAAGGCTACGATGGATACGTCAGCATTGAAGTAAATCCAGTGCTGGCAAACAACACAAAAGAAACAATATCTCAGGCAAAACATCTCTTCAAAGAGCTTGGCAGACCGAATATCATGATAAAAATTCCCGGAACTAATGAAGGTCTTCCAGCAATTACAGAAGTACTTGGTTCAGGAATAAATGTAAATGTCACTTTGATTTTCAGTACAGACAGTTATAAAAAAGTGGTTGAAGCATTTGTAGCCGGACTTGAAAAATTTGATAAAGCCGGAGGTGATTTAAGCAAGGTTGCATCTGTTGCTTCATTTTTTGTAAGTCGTGTTGATACAGCTGTCGATAAAGAGCTTGAATCAAAAGGAAACAAAGATCTGCTTGGAAAAATTGCTGTTGCAAATTCAAAAATTGCATTTGAAATTTCTGAACAAATTTTCAACAGCGAAAGATGGAAAAAACTTTCTGCAAAAGGAGCCAGAAAGCAGCGGCTTCTTTGGGCAAGCACCGGAACAAAAAACCCGGCTTACTCTGACATACTGTATATTGATGAACTTATCGGTCCGGATACGGTGAACACAATGCCGCCTGATACTATTAAAGCTTTTGTCGATCACGGAAAACTTGAACTTACGCTAAACAAGGGAATAGATGAAGCGAAAAGTCAACTTAAAAAATTAAAAGATCTTGGAATCGATTTTAATAAAATAACAATCAAACTACTCGTAGATGGTGTAAAATTATTTTCAAATTCATTTGAATCATTGATTGGAAGCCTGGATGAGAAAATAAAAAAGATAAAGCAAGAGGTCGATGTATGAAATTTGACTCCGGTAAGTACACCGGTTTGATTGCTGAGAAGATTTTTGATTTAACTGCTGAACGAATTATTGATAGAATCTGGGAAAAAGATTTTACAGTCTGGGGTGATAAGCCGGATGAAATTTCAAACAGGCTTGGCTGGTTGGAAAGTATTAAGGTTACAAAAGATGCCCTGGCAGAAATAAATGAATTTGTTGATTCTGTAAGGAAAGATAAACTACAAAATGTATTGCTGATGGGAATGGGGGGCTCAAGTCTTGCACCGGAAGTATTCAGTAAAGTTTTTAAAACTAAAAAAGGATTTTTAAAACTTTACGTTCTGGACAGTACTGATCCAGGAGCTATTCTTGAACACACACACAGACTTGATCCTGCAAAAACACTTTACATTGTTTCAACAAAATCAGGTGGTACAGTTGAAACGATTTCCTTCCTGAAATATTTCTATAATCTTGCTTTGAAGAAAGTAGGAAAAGGAAAAATCTCAAAACACTTTGCTGCAATAACTGATCCGGGCAGCGGGCTTGAGCAGATGGCAAAGGAGCTTAATTTCAGAAAAATATTTCTTAATGATCCAAACATCGGCGGAAGATATTCGGCTTTATCATTTTTCGGAATGGTACCCGCTGCTCTTATTGGAATTGACCTGGTAAAAATTTTAGATCGTGCTGATGAAATGTCAGAATTAAGCAAGCTGTCAGGAGGAGATATTTCAAAGAATGAAAGTGCATTACTTGGAGTGATGATGGGTGTTTT
>DATDOL010000202.1:0-3976 GCA_035293265.1 Ignavibacteriaceae bacterium
TAGATACCTGGTTGGTCTTTCAGCAAACTCATCCCAGTTTAAATCTCCCTGGTCAGTTAATGTTACGTATGCATTGAGTAAAAATGAAAATTTATTAGTCAACTTCCATTGAGTCGAGTCGGTTGCAGTAAACTGTCTGAAGGAAATGCTTCGTAATCCGGAGGTTAAATCTTCAAAATCGTAAACCGTATAATTAGCAGATACTTCAAAATTATTTTTAGAAGAAATTACCGCCCCGCGGTAATGTCCGCCGGCTGCTAACCTTAGCACCTGGTTCCTGTAATTATTTGCACTCCTGCTTGCAAAAATATAAACGATGTGGCTTGAGGTTGCTTCTGCATTTATAAATGCTTCAAAGAAAGGAGAGAGAAACCTGGAATATCGCATTCTGATTATTGAAAGAATTTCATCACGGTCATCATCATTGTCCGTATTGGGCGTATCATACTTTAATTTACTATGATAGAAACTTAAACCCAGCCGGTCAAAACGTGACAGATATACATTACCGAATAATGATAAAATAATCCTGCCTGAATTATTATTTTTTCTGCTCTCAGCTTCAGATCTTTGTTCATAAAAACTTTCATCAATTCCGGCGAATCTTTTAGTCACATGTTTTTCATCTCTCTCTAAATAATTTAATCGGATTGCAGCATCAATTGATTCTATTTTATAATAGACTGATGACTCGAGTGCAATGCTTAGCTCTTCTATATCTGTGTCAAAGATTGAACCTGATTGGACGTCTGTTGATCTGTACCTGGTGTCCCTGTCAATATCGCGCCAGTTAAGTCTACCGAAAATTTCAAGAGAAAAAATATCAAGAAACCGGTTGTAATTAAGCTTGTCAAGAATAAAATAAATTGACTCTGTACGGCTTTCAATATTATTGGTAACATTAAATTGGGAAGAAGTAATGGAATCTGCAACAAAATAAAAATCTTTCCTGCTCTGGTTATAACCTGATCCAACAAGATTCTCTACATATGGATTGAACAGGTTATTAACTGACAGGTTAAAAAGCCTGATGGTGTTTTTACGCGGTGAAATATCTTCGTTTTCAAATTTCAGTTTTGAACTTAAATATAAATCCTGCAGGTACAAACTTTTTGCAGTTCCTTCAATACCATACAAAGGTCCGTTATCTTCTTCACCAACCTGCTTGTTATTAGAGTAACCTCCATACGGTTTAATGACGAGGTTGTCAGCAATTTGCAATTCACTAAATGCTGATGCCTGGTTCACTGCCGTTTGATTTATACCAAACGATCTGTCGTCAGAAAGAATATTACTTTTTACATCAAGTCCTGGTTTAAGCTGGTTGATGAGCGAGTATTTTCCGGACATTAATAAATGCTGTTCGTCCCTGATGCTGTTTGTTCCTGTTTTAACTAGAGTCGATCTGAAATTTTGATTGACATTAAATTGAAAGCGTGGAATCGATCCAAAATAATCGAATCCTGCATTTAAGTAATAGGTGTTCAGCTGTTTATCGAAATTAGTGAAGAGCCTGTTTACCGGCTGAACCGGGTAACTATAAAACAAACTGTCGAATTGTGATTGCGGAAATGATTTGCCTGTATAAACAACCAATACGGCAAAGAATAAAATTTTTGTTAATGATATTTTTTTACAGCAATTCAAATAAATTCTCTTTACCCTGCTAAAAATAAAAATGAATTGGTTTTAAGATAGTGAGATTAAATCATCGGGTAAAGCAGAAATAATAAACATAGGGTTTATCGCATCCTTCAGTTTTATTTTTATAAAATAATAAAATTGATGTTGCCATTCGGATTAATGAAACAATAAAGACTTATTAATCTTTAATTGCTAAAATGTGGTTCATTATTTAGATTGACACATAAAGAATTATGAAAGTATTTGAATCTAAAAATGAATTTTAAACTATTTGTAATTAGAAAAATTAAAGCTTTATTCTCGAGGTTAAAGCTGCATATAATTTTCAAACCATTCGAAAACTTTTTTTTGAATATCGCTTACCTGTCAAAATTATCATCCTGGATTGCAGATAATCCCAAAGGCAAGTTCAATGATTTTTATAACAAGAAGGTTGTGTACCAGGACAGATTTAAATTACATGAATTTGTGGTGAAAACAGAAATAGATAATACTCCGGTAGACTACCTGGAGTTTGGTGTAGCAAGCGGCATTGCAATTAAATGGTGGATTCAAAAAAATACTAATCCCGGTTCAAGATTTTATGGTTTTGATGTTTTCACTGGATTGCCGGAAGATTTTGGGTTAATGAAGAAACATCATTATGATACTGGAGGACATTTTCCAAAAATAGATGATAAACGTGTAAACTTTATTAAAGGATTGTTTCAGGATTCACTTCCCGGTTTTGTTCATAACTATAATTCGCAGCAAAGAAAAGTTATTCATATGGATGCTGATCTTTATTCTTCCACTCTTTTTGTATTAACAAGGCTGCTTCCAATTTTTAAAAAAGATGATATAATAATTTTTGATGAATTCGGAGTTCCAACTCACGAGTTCCGTGCATTCAATGATGTCGTTTCTTCATACAAGGTTAATTTTGAAATCCTGGGAGCTGTCAACAATTATCTTCAAATCGCAATTAAGATAAAGTAAGATCCTTCAGTAATTAAAATATTTGAATTCACTAAATTAAATGTGGCTTGGGATTTATTTGAAAGATTCATGCAAATTTTATCTTTTAATCAACAGTTTTTAAAGTACTTCAGATAGTCATCCATCAATCTTTAAATTGACAATCGAAGGGATTTTGGATAATTTGTACATCAAATAATTTAACAATAAGCAATGATCGAGCAATATTTACCTATCCTTATCGTACTGGCTGTTGCTGCAGGTTTTGCAGGTGCAGTGGTGTTATCATCAACTTTAATCGGTCCACAGCGTCCAAACCGCGAAAAGACATCCACTTATGAAAGCGGAATGAAACCTGTCGGCTCAGCCACTGAAAGAATTTCCGTTAAATATTATCTCGTTGCAATGATGTTTATCATTTTTGATCTCGAAGTAATTTTTATTTACCCCTGGGCTGTCGAGTTCAAAAAATTGTATGGAGAAATTGGAATTTCTGTTTTCTTTTCGATGTTAATATTCCTGGTTGTGCTTGAATTAGGTTATTTGTATGCATATAAGAAAGGTGGTTTCAAATGGGATTAGAATCGCAATTAAAGGAACATGGATTTTTTACCACAACTGTCGATGCAGTTGTTGCATGGTCAAGAAAAAATTCTGTATGGCCTATGCCGATGGGAATTTCCTGTTGTGCAATTGAAATGATGGCTGCCGGCGATCCAAGATATGATATAGCGAGATTTGGATCCGAGGTAATGAGATTTACACCAAGGCAGTGTGATCTTATGATTGTTGCCGGAACCGTAACTTACAAAATGTCTCACGTTGTAAGAAAAATTTATGACCAGATGCCGGACCCGAAATGGGTTATTGCAATGGGTGCCTGCACATCGAGCGGAGGAATGTACAGATCATATTCAGTTGTTCAGGGTATTGATCAGTTTCTGCCGGTTGATGTATATCTTGCAGGTTGTCCACCTCGTCCTGATAATTTATTGCATGCATTAATTATGATCCAGGAAAAAATTGGTAAAACTAAAGCGGCAGATTTTAAAAACATCAGGAGACCTGAACTTAACATCATCCAGAATAATTAAACCTAATGAGCCTCAAAGAAATTATCCCACAAAAATTAAAAGAAAAATTTCAGAACACGGAATTTGAAATTTCAGTTTACCGAGATGAATTAGCAATCAAATTTGATCAGAAGAATATTTTAAAAGTTTGTGAATTTTTAAAATTGGAACCCGAACTTGAATTTCTTCTCTGTGAAGATATTACTGCAGTTGATTGGGCAAAAAGAAAAAACAGGTTCACAGTTGTTTATCATCTCTTCTCTTTAAAAAATAATTTCAGGCTCAGGTTAAAAGCTGATGCT
>DATDOL010000203.1:0-8056 GCA_035293265.1 Ignavibacteriaceae bacterium
GCAACTTCCGGCTTTTCTCTTTCAGTTGAAGTTTTTAAAACTAATTTATGTCTGAACTTTATAGATTCAAGATGATACCACACACTTAACGTTCCGCCTTTAATGATATCAAAACCGGAATCATCTTTTATTTTTTCACCATTGGCATCATCAACACCGGAAAGATTCACTAACGAATCGAATGCAAGTATAGTATTTTCATAAAGGAATTTGCCAATTTTATCAGCTTCAAGCGGATTGATGGTGATGAAGGGTTCTACAGGTTTATCAGATTTAAATTCAATAACAGAATTTGAAAATTTTTCTTTCAGGATTTTAAATATTTCTTCAGCCGTTTTCATGCACTTTTCTTTACCAATGTTTCATTCCTGATTTTTTCCTGGAGCTTTAACAGACCTTCGAGCAAAGCCTCTGGTCTGGGAGGACAGCCGGGTACATAAACATCAACCGGGATAACTCTGTCAACTCCTTTTAAAACATGATATCCGTGTTCCCAATAAGGACCACCGCAATTCGAACAGCTTCCCATAGAAATTACATACTTAGGATCGGGCATTTGTTCATAAAGTCTTTTTACACGTAAAGCCATTTTTAACGTAACTGTTCCGGAAATAATTATCACATCACTTTGTCTTGGGGAAGGTCGTGGTATTACACCGAATCTGTCAAAGTCATAATGTGAAGCAGAAGTTGCCATCATTTCAATTGCACAGCAGGCTAAACCAAATCCTACCTGCCACAAAGATGACAATCGTGCCCAGTTGAACAAATCTTCAACCGAAGTAATTACAATATTATCGCTGTTAAATTGTTTATCTAAAATTCCCATAATTAATTTTCAGCCAGACTTAATTCCTTTTTAGCAGAAGGAGATTTTTGAATACTAGGTTCTTTAATTGTCGGCCGTACCCACTCGAGATCACCTTTTCTCCATTCGTAAGCCATTCCTAATCCAAGTAAAACTAAAAATATCGCACCGATAAGGTAGCCGGTAACTCCAAATTGCTGATAAACCATTGCCCATGGAATGAGCAGCACCACTTCAACATCAAAAATCAGGAAGATCAGGGCAACAACATAAAACCTGATATTGAACTTTACCCATGGTGAGCCTTCAGGATTCTCACCACATTCATAAGTGGTTAGTTTTTCTTTTGTCGGTCGATCAGGTCTGATAAATTTGGCAACAATAAGAGCGATGATTACAAATAGAATTGCAGTGAGAATAAAAACGAAAATTTTACCGAATTCAGTTAGCATTTTTTTAAAAAAATATTAAATTAAAATTACCATTAGTCCAAAGTAATGTCAAGAAACACCGTACTACATTAAACCGTTTTCTCCTAAAATTGATTATCTCTAACGTTACCTATATATTTTCATAACAAAAAAAATTGTGATGCAAATACTTACATCGTAGTCTCTGTTTGTAATCGGTAAAACATTATCCGGTAAATATTGATTTATCGAGAAGCTTACTCGCACTTCGGATTTTAATTGTATTTGAGCCAGAGAAATTTAAAGTTTAAGAGATAAATGGATTTAGTAAAAGTTTATATTGTACAAAGTATCTCCGCAGCCTCGAATAATCTCAGGCTAAATTCTCAGCAAGTTGAGGTTGTTGCCTTGCTTCGGCAAATGATTCTGAAGTCTGAAGATCTCGGTGACGACCTTTATAAAATGAAGCGGGTAACAGAGTTTTCAAAGATTGGAATCCGCCTTAATGAAATTTATGCTTTTCTTACAACTGGTAAAGTTGACTTCTTCAAAATTTCGGAAAAGTTCAAAGAACACAGCCAGTATTTAATAAGGGAATTGAATCAATTGCTCGAATCGCTTTCACCTGAAGAATTTAAAACTGCCCTCCGAAAAATGAATGGAGAGGATGAAAATATTCCCGTTGTAAATATCGATTTATCTAAACATAATAAAAATATTATGAACCAGGTGTTTGAAGAAAGTAAAATGTTAAAAGAAAACATTATAATGGAAGAGGAAGAAAGTGATAGTGAATCGTTCCATTCTTATGAACAAAAAATTATTAGTACCATTAAGCCTTTGGAGAGCCTGCTTTCCGACTTACAAAAGAATGATGTTGATTATGATAAACTTGGGAAGATTAACATTTTATTGAAGCAAAATGCCGAGCTATCTTTTAACAAAAGTTTTGAAGTGATCGGCAGCATGCATAAGATTCTGTCACGGGCCATGGACAATATTATTTCTCAGAAATTGCCTCCGGAGAAAAATGTAGTTGAATCAATCCGGGCTTGTATGATTGTAATTGTAGCGGTGCTTAAAGGAAAAGAAGTTGATATAACAAGCTATTTAAATAAAGCTGAAGAATTCGGAAGAAAATTAATTAATTAAACAGATGGTTAAAGCATAATGAATCTATATGCAATTATTATGGCCGGAGGGGTTGGCTCAAGATTTTGGCCGAGGAGTAAAAAGCGAAAACCCAAACAGCTTCTCAAAATTTTTGGCGATAACACTATGATCCAGGATACAGTTAATAGGCTTAATGGTATCGTTGATTCTGAAAAGATTTATATTATAACTAATGATTTGCAGAGACCAGGTATTGAAGAACAGCTTGAACAGATTCCAAAAGAAAATATAATAGTCGAACCTTTCGGAAGAAATACTGCAGCTTGTATCGGACTTGCATCAATATTAATTCAACACAAGGATAAAGATTCGGTTACGTTCGTACTTCCCGCCGATCACATAATAAAGGAAGAAAAAGAATATCAGCACACTTTAATAAATGCAGCTAATTTTGCATTCGAATCAAAAGGATTAGTAACTATCGGAATTATACCTACCAGGCCTGAGACAGGATATGGATACATTCAGATTGATGAAAGCCAGGTTAAGGATAATGTTTACCAGGTTTACACATTTGCAGAGAAGCCGAACTATTCAACTGCAGTCAGTTTTTTGGAAAGTGGTGATTTTTTATGGAACAGTGGTATGTTCATCTGGAGAACTGATTCAATACTTAATGAAATTAAAGAACTTATGCCTGATTTATATGACGGTCTTCAGCAAATAAAAAATGATATCGGATCAATTCGTTATAATGATACATTAGTCAGAATTTATGGACAGCTTAAAAAGATTTCGATTGATTACGGAATTATGGAAAAGTCAAAAAATGTTTTTCTCGTAAAAGGTAATTTTAGCTGGAACGATGTCGGAAGCTGGGAAGCAGTTTATCAGCTTAGTAATAAAGATGAGGAAGGAAATGTCAAAGTTGGTGATGTGTACACAGATTTGACAGTTGATTCGTATGTCTACTCTCCGAATAAATTTACTGCACTTATAGGGGTTGATAATTTGATCGTGATAAATAATGATGATGCATTGCTGATTTGTAAAAGGGATAAATCCCAGGAGGTAAAAAAAATTATTGATTACCTGAAGTTTAATAAGCTTGATGAGCATTTATGAAAACTTCCAATGCTAATCTCTAATTTCTTCCTTAGTTGAACCAGATGAAAAAACTGATAACAGAAAGCGATGTTAAGAATAATTTAAAACAAGGATTGAATGTAATAGTCACCGGTAAAAATTCAATCATAACTCCGCTTGCACTCGACCTGATCAAATTTAATAAGATGACTATCGTTGAAAAAAAAACAGATGATGAGATAAATTTAAATACAACTTCGCAAGAACATTCAAAGAATAAAATTTCAATTGGCAGCGATCATACCGGGTTTAGATTAAAGAACATTCTGATCAAATATCTCGGGGAAAACGGATTTGACACTTTTGATGCAGGAACTTACGATGAAAAACCATGCGATTATCCTGACTTCGCAAAGATTGTAGCTGAAAGCGTTTCTTCGGGAAAATCCGGTTTTGGAATTTTGATTGATGCTACAGGAATTCCTTCTGCAATAACCGCAAACAAGGTCAAAGGAATCAGGGCTGCAACATGTTATAATTCATTTTCAGCAAAAAGTTCAAGAGAGCATAATGATGCTAATATTCTGGTTGTTGGGGCTAAAGCCTTGGGTGAAGAAACAATCAAAAGTATTGTTGATGTATGGCTGAACACCGGCTTTGCAGGTGGGAGACATCAAAAAAGATTGGATAAAATAAATGCAATTGAGAAAGAACAGAATGAGTGATAAACTGACTGATTTTCGACCTTCATTTTGAATTTGAACAATTAAGGATTAATTTTCTTCTCGAAATAATTTCTGGATTTAAATCTGAGTAATAAACCTTCCTTATGCACCTCGTTGGTAAATTTATTCAAAATGATTTTAAACTTTTTTATTAAGGATTCAGTGTGCTCATTGTAAAAGCTGATGTTGAGCAATCAATAGAACTTGATCACAATATTTATCTTCTCAAAATTCATTGTCCTGAAATTGCAGCAGTAATTAAACCCGGTGAATTTCTTAATGTGAGAGTTACAGACAGTGTTTATCCTCTTCTACGCAGACCATTCAGTGTGTGTGATGTTGAGAACGAATACTTTTTTCTAATGTTCAACATATTGGGCCAGGGAACCAGTATACTTGCCCATAAAACCAAAGGTTCAACTATAGATGTTCTCGGACCACTTGGAAAAGGTTTTAATCTTGATGATAATTATGATACTGCTGTGATTATTGCAGGAGGATTGGGTGCTGCTCCTTTTCCTTATCTAACAAAAATGCTAGATGGTAAAAAAGAAATTCTAACTTTTATTGGTGGAAGGACACACAAAGATATCATTAAGTACAAGATGCAGAATTTAAAAGTCGCAACTGATGATGGTTCGGAAGGATTTAAAGGAAATGTGGTTGATCTGTTAAGAGATAATCTGAATAACTTAAAATCGAAGAAGATAAAAATTTTTGCATGTGGTCCCACACTAATGTTAAGAACATTAAGGCAATTTTGTATTGAACACGATTTGAATTGTGAAGCTTCTACTGAATGTACGATGGCTTGCGGATTTGGAATTTGCCAGGGTTGTCCGATAGAATCAGTTGAACACCCGGATAGTTATTTACTTGTTTGTAAAGACGGACCTGTATTCAATATCAAAGATGTGGTGATATGAGCAAAGTCGACCTATCAGTAAAAATCGGTTCACTGAAGCTTCGGAATCCAATTCTACTTGCTTCCGGAACAGTAGGTTATGGAAATGAAATTTCTGAATTCACTGATCTTAATAAAATCGGGGGAATAGTAACCAAATCTCTCAGTTTAAAACCAAGAAAAGGAAATCCTCCCCAGAGAATTGTGGAGACACCGGCAGGAATGTTGAATGCAATCGGATTAACAAATGTTGGTGTAGAAGTTTTTCTTAAAGAAAAAATTCCATTTCTGAAGCAATATGATGTACCAATCATCTGCAACATTGCCGCAAGCACCATTGAAGAGTATGTTGAATGCACAAAAATTTTGACTTCAGAAGAAACAATCAAAGCTTTTGAAATAAATGTATCTTGCCCAAATGTAAAGGAAGGCGGATTGGAATTCGGAAATAATATTGAAGCACTATCCAGCATAACAGAAAAAGTTAGGGCTGAAACCGAAAAGCCAATTATTATTAAACTCTCGCCGAATGTTTCTTATATTTCATCTTTCGCTAAAGCAGCGAAGGAAAATGGAGCTGATGCTGTAACTGCGATCAACACTTTGGTCGGAACTTCATTTGATATTTTTACCCGAAGACCTAAAATACATAATATAACCGGCGGCTTATCCGGTCCTGCCATAAAACCAATTGCATTGGCAAAAGTTTTGGAAATTTCCCGTAATGTTGATATTCAGATTATTGGCAGTGGGGGAGTAATGGATTGGAAAGATGTTATAGAATTTATGATTGCAGGTGCTTCAGCGGTGCAAATTGGAACGCTTAACTTTATTGATCCCGAAGCTGCCGGAAAAATAATTAATCAACTTGAAACTTTTTGTATCAACAATAAAATAAAAAAGATTTCCGAACTTACGGCGTCTTATAAACTTGAATAATAATGGATGTTGAGACTTCGTTAAAAAAACTGTTTGCGCTTCATGTTTTTGGTGTCAAACTTGGATTGGATAATACAATCAATTTCCTTGAACACCTCGGTAATCCACAAAAAAATCTAAAAACATTTCATATAGCCGGTTCAAATGGGAAAGGAAGCACAGCAAGTTTTATATCCAGCATCCTCCAGGAATTCGATTACAAAACCGGTTTATACACTTCTCCTCATTTTGTAAAGTTTAATGAACGGATAATGATTAATGGGAAGCAGATTGACGATGACTTCATTGCACGGTTTGTCGAGGATTATGAAGATTACATTAATATTTACAAACTGACTTTTTTTGAAGTTACGACTGCTATGGCTTTCAAATATTTTTATGAAAATCATACCGATTATTGTGTAATCGAAACCGGCTTGGGGGGAAGATTAGATGCAACCAATGTGCTTTCCCCAATTGCTGTTGTCATTACTTCAATCAGTTTTGAGCATACAAATATTCTGGGAAATACGATTAAAGAAATTACAGGTGAAAAATCAGCTATCATCAAATCCGGAGCAAAAGTATTTATCGGTAAGCTTATTGATGAAGCCGAAAATTTAGTTGAAGAAAAATGTACAGAACAAAGTACTGAATTATACAAATTGAACGACTATATAAATGAGCACAGAGAATATGTTGAACTTTACACGGATGAAGTCGAACTAGACGACTGGACAATGCCGCTTAAAGGAAGATATCAAAAATACAATGCAGCTTTGGCAGGACTTACTGTTTCAAAAACTTTGTTCATTGATGATACTAAAAAAATAAGGGCAGGTATAAAAAATGTAATTTCAAATACAGGTATCCAGGGCAGATATGAATATTTTCATAGAGAACCCACCATCATTTTTGATTCGGCACATAACCCGGAAGGTGTAAGCAATTTTTTGAGTGAGTTTAGAATCGAAAAAGATAATTACAACAAGTGTTCTCTCCTTTTTGGTGTGATGAAAGATAAATCAATAAACGAAATGCTTTCACTGCTCAATCCTGTTTTTGATAATTTCTATTTAACAGACATAAATTACGAACGGTCAGCAAAAGCATCCGAGCTGCTAATCAGTTGTAATCAGTTAGGAATAAGTGCAGCGATTGTTAATTCTTCCGTGGAATTTGTAGGTAATTTCCTAAGCCAGAACAAAAAGGACTGTCTGGTTGTGCTCGGAAGTATGTATCTATTGGGTGAAATAAAAGCCGGATTGCTAAGGAATCTTACTTGACATTATTTATTATAACAATTAAGTTTCGGTGTACCTCTTGTTCCTTTCAATAGAAAAGCAAATAAAAAGAGTTTATAAATATATTCCCCAAGTTTCATATCTGGTTAAAAAACCAATAAAATAATTTTATTGAAAAAGTATCATTCATTTCCGTAACTAAATTCTCAGGGTAAAACCATGCCAATGGACATATCGGATTTAAAATCCAAAAAAATTGTCGAATTAAATGAAATCGCAAAAGAACTAAACATTGCAGAATACAGCGATCTCAGGAAACAGGAACTAATCTTCAGAATCCTTGAAGCACAAACAGCCAAAGATGGCTTAACGTTTTCAAAAGGAGTTTTAGAAGTATTACCGGATGGATATGGTTTTTTGCGGTCATCCGATTATAATTATCTCCCGTCGCCCGATGATATTTATGTTTCACCCTCGCAAATTAAAAAATTCAGTCTTAGAACCGGTGATTTTGTAAGCGGGCAGGTGAGACCTCCGAAAGAAGGGGAAAGATTCTTTGCATTACTTCGTGTTGAAGCAGTTAATGGTTTGGCTCCCGAAGGAATTCGTGAACGTACATTATTTGACAACCTGGTTCCGGTCTATCCGAATAAAAAGATTTTCTTAGAAACTGCTCCCGGTGAATATTCGATGAGAGTAATGGATATGCTTGCACCAATTGGAAAAGGTCAAAGAGGATTAATTGTATCTCCACCAAAGAGTGGTAAAACTGTTCTTCTCCAGAAAATTGCCAATTCAATTACACGTAATCATTCTGAGATAAAATTAATAATTCTGCTCATCGATGA
>DATDOL010000204.1:0-7563 GCA_035293265.1 Ignavibacteriaceae bacterium
TCGGTTCTGCAAAAGATAATAATATAATTTTTCCTTCCGGTCCTGAGCACATTGGTTCGTTTTTCTTACAAGATTCTCTTGTAACAATAAAAGTAATTCCCGGTGTTGAAGTTCTGCACAATGGAACTCCAGTATCCGAAATGATTATGAAAGATGATTATTCTGACAGCACAACATTTTTGCAAGCTGGTTCCTTGAAATGGAATATTATAAAAAGAACAAAAGGATTTGCCATACGTTTACGTGATTTGAATTCCCAATTAGTGAAAGAGTTTAAGGGAATTGAAAGATTCCCCGTTAACATTGATTGGAGAATTGAAGCTAAGTTTAAAGTGTTTGACCCTCCAAAAAAAATATTGATTCCAGACATAGTCGGAACAGTTGATGAAGAAATCACTCCCGGTTCTGCCGTTTTTATAATCGATGGCGAAACTTTCAGCATGGATGCATTGGATGCAGGAGGCAACAGGATTTGGTTTATCTTTGCCGATGAAACAAGCGGTGAAGAAACTTACGGTGCAGGAAGATTTCTTTACACTGATAAACCTGATTCTAATGGAATTGTTATTTTAGATTTTAATAAAGCTTATAATCCGCCCTGTGTTTTCACAAAGTATGCAACATGTCCGCTTCCCCCAAAAGATAATTATTTAAAATTACGGATTACGGCTGGAGAAAAAATGTGGGGAGAACATCATTGATTATTGTGGATAATCTCTTTTATCGTTTCAATATGATTATCGTCGTGTTCTGCAACAAAGTAAGCCATGTCAACCGGCCTCATCTGCTGATTTAATCTTGGGTGAACAGATTTTCTATTTAATATTTCAGCGTTAAGAGATTTAAATCTTTTGAGAAAATCTTCCCTTACTTTTATTAATTCCTTTATAAGAGAATCAACACTTTTGCTGTTATGATTTGCATTATCGGTTTTTTTATTCTGAGGATCTGCTGGTCCCAGAATTTTTTTTCCTTCGATGAAATCGTCAATCCTGCCGGTATGCAGTTCTTCCAGGTCAATAAGATGACCTATGTTTTCTTTAATTGACCATTTGCTACCGGGCTTTTTGTCCAACAATTCTTCCGGAATGTTATTTACTAATTCACGGATTCTACCAGGCGTCTTTGCAAGTCTTTCTAGAACCTGAGCTAACCTATCATCCGGAAGATCAAGTTTAAACTTTCTGGCAAACCATTTTTCTCTTTTCATTTGCTTAACTCCAGGAAGCTATTATACCTCCTCCAATTAAAAATGCTATCAAGGTGTAGCCGGAATTTATCAGCCAAAGTTTTAATGGCCTTCCCGAAAATAAAATCATAAAAAGACTAATACATGCAATAAATCCGAACCAGCATAAAAACCCGGCAAGCATTCCATAACCGAAAGTCCCTGCTTTGCTGTAATGAACAAAAACTGCAAGCACATATGAAGCTATCATCCAGCAGACGAAAGTTATAACATATATTCCGGGTTTTAAACTCATCCTGATTTCGCTTTCAGTTTTTCCAATGGCTTCTCTCCACTGTTTTGCAAACAGTTTGGGAGAATACCAAATAGTTCCCAATAAATAAGAGAAAACACCTACTGCCAGTACAGCAAGATAATTAATCTGAATTTCTCCCACGGTTGCCTCCTGCATTGTGTTAGAAGATATGCCCTCAGTTTAAACCGGACAGAAATTAAGAAATATTATGTGTGGTGTCAATTAAAATTTGATGAACAAAACATGGATTAACAAAATTGACTGAATCAACAATTTGATTAGTAATTATTTGCTAAATACTAATACTAATCCATATGTTATTGTTTCGGGCGGACAGATAAGATGTGTACCTCCGTCAAATACTTTCGTTTCTAATTTCAGTCCGGTATATTCTCGACTTTGAATTTTTGTTACCATTTCGTCAATCGGGTCAAAGTATTTTTGTTCCGATTCCTCGCTTCCGACTGAAATAAAAACATTTGCATTTATTTCTCTGAACTTTACGGCTGCACTTTCTTCGTAATTATATATTGCAAAATTACCTGCAGCCAAATGCGGGCTTCCGAGAATATAACGTTTAAATGCATCCGGATAAGTGAATAAAGTATATAGCGCAAAAGTTGCTCCCAATGAATATCCGCTTATCGTGCGATCATCAGGTACAGTTCTGTAAACAGAGTCAACGAAAGGAAAAAGTTCGCTTCGCAAAAAATTAAGAAATGATTCCGCACTGCCGCCTTGAGCTGGAGAATAATCTCTTGTCCTCTTATTCCCTTCATCTTTTGTCATAGAACCGTAACCAATTCCAACTACAATTATTTCCGGGATGCTATTGCCGACCTGAAGATAGCGGGCAATACTTGTCACCATTCCGAAAGCAACGTCACCATCTAAAACAAAAATAACCGGATATTTTTTTTCAGATCCGCCATAACTATCCGGAAGACTGATTAACAACTGATAATCATCATTTACAATTGTGGAGTGAAATTGAATTGCCTTTGTGTTGTATAAATTTGTTTCTTTAATGTCGATTTTATCCTGGGCGGACAATTTAACGGCTAACAAGGTTACCATGATGAAGAATATTTTAAAAGTTTTCATTTTTTTCCCTTTCTTACAAATAAAATATACTTAATGGCTTTACCAATAGACAGGTAATTAGATTGCTCAACTTCCGGATGGATTTGAAAATTTCAGATGACATAGCTAATAAGAAGCTGCTGGTCACTTTAATATAAACTCAACAAAATCTTTTAAACCGTTCCTGATTTTTTCACTTATGATATTTGTTCTGTATTTGGAATACGAGTTGTTATTGCTCAAAAGATCGTTTGCTGTAGTTGGAATCTTTTTGATTTTTGGTTCATAAATTCCAAGCACTTTTTCTTTCAGATAATCGATGTTTCCCTGTTCCTGTTCCCATAAGTAATCATTTACGATCGGCACTTTCTGAAGAATTAGTATTTCCATTATTGTTGAAGCTCCGCACTTTGTAATTATCACATCTGAGATGTTAAGCAGTTCATAAATAAAATCAACATAACCATACATCTTTAATGTTGCTGCATGAAATTCATTTTTCAATCTTTCTGATGATTTTAAAAGCTCTTCATTCTTCCCACAAACAATCGCAACCTGAACATTCATTTTTGAATTCAATAATTCTTTCATGATTTCTTTGCCGTGAGGTATTCCATCTCCGCCGCCTAAAATAAGAAGCACTTTTTTATCCTGTTTATACCCGAATTTTTTCTTCAGCTGAACTATCTCTTCAGCAAGCATCGGAGAAGAAAATTTTTCATCAAGAATAAATGGAAATACATTGATAATATTCTCCGGATGCTTTCTACGGATTTTATGTGCAAGTTTTTCGCTAAATAAAATAAATTTTTGATTTTTTCGAAGAAACCACATTGGGTGCGGAGTAAAAGGATCGGTGACAACCGTAATTACAGGAATATTCAAATTATATTTTTTCAGAATTTTGAAGACCGGATGAAGAAGGAAGAAATGAAAAACAACAATCTTATCCGGTTTGTCTTTTAATATTGTTTCTTCAAGATATTTTATTACAAAACCGGAAACCAAACTGCTGGTGATGTGCGCAATAATTTTTATTTTATTTAATGCGTAAAGAAATTCAAAAAACCATTTTGCTTTTGCCTGCAGAATTCTGTACCCGTCTTCAATAGCATATTTTACCCACTCAGGAGATTTTTCAAAACCATAAATTAATTCCGGTTGACTTGTATTTGAATGATATCTATTTATGAAATTGAAGACAGCTTTTGCCGGTGCGAGGTGACCGCCGCCGGTTTTTAAATAAAGAAGCAAATATTTTTTTCTTTTCTCTTCAACCATTTTTTACCTGAAAACAGGGGAAGTTTCTTTTTCCAAAGCTCCTTTTTCCAGCACTTCAAGAATTTTAAAAGTACCAAGCTTTCTTGCTTTCAGAAATCCATCCCAGGCACATTCAGCCAAAGATCCGCGAACAAGCAAATCATAAAGCCATTGATCAGTATAATCGGGATTGTCCTGTTTGATGCCTGCTTTAATTTCACGCAGCCACTTCCTGTTAAACTTTTCCTGCGAACCGATAACCGGGCTCATTATTATAGGGATTCCAAGTGCACAGTAAAAAGAAAGTTCACTAGGTTTTGTCCAGAGAATATCCGTTGTTCTCATTACTTCATTGAACTTATCAAAGTAATCATACAGAGAATCAGAATAAATAACATTTATCTTGTCAGAAATTTCAGATTGAACATGTTTAAAATATTCATTTACATCCGCTCTGATCCCGGCAACAAGATTTAATTTCACTTCGTCGTTAAAAATTTTATTCTTCAGGCTTTGAGCAATTTTTTCACCAATTTCTTTTTGCGCACCAGCTCCACCGACAGCATAAGTAATCGTCAGCTTTCTTGAATTATTAAAGATGCAATTCTCTTCTCCAAGAAAATGTTTTACACTGCTTCCATGCCTTGTCCAGAATTTTCCTGAGGGATCGAGATAATATAAACGTTGTGCAAGATCTTTCTTTAGAACTTTGAGCTGTTCATCACCGAGGAGATCTTTTGATAAAGGAAATCCGGTAAGATGAATTTTATTTTCAGGAACTCCGTAAGCTTTGAGCCGCTGTGCTGCTCTTCCACACGGTGCAAAATATTCAATCCTGCTGTCCCAGGGATATTTGGCGACCCATGCTCTGTTGATGTCTGCATCACAAATAATACAATAAACTCTTTTTGAAGATTTCATATCAGCAGCAACTGCAATTGCGTAGAAAGAAGTAATAAGTGGTAATTCCCTTGACGAAGTCTTTTCAAGCATGCCCTTGCATAGACCTTTCTGAATTGTTGACTCAAGGAGATTTACCTGGAAAGTTATATTAGATAAATTTCTGATCGGATAGAATGAGGGAATGTGCATCATCGAATCAAAAAGCGAAAATAACGGATTGCCAACAACCGGGACACTTTTGGCTCTCGAAAAAAATTCGTAGGCGTTTAACACTCTTTTCCAGAGTTTCTTTTCCTGGTCTGATGCTTCAGTTGTACCTGCAGTTATAATTCCATCTTCAGCAATATCTTTTAATGGATAAACTGCACGCTGATGACCGTATCCCATATCTGCAGAAACAATCCAGGCTTTATTGTTTTTTATATTCTGGTGCATGATTTTTATGACAAATCAAATTTGTTCAGTGGTAACTTAGGAAAATTAATTGAGTGAAGGCTACTGCGTTGTGCAGAAATTTAATTAAAAGAGGAAAATTAGATTTAAATTGATTTACTCTGTTTTAGAAACAGAACTTTCGGAGCGGTTTTTGAACCATTCATAAAGAATGACTGAAATAAATAAAGCGACTCCGATAAAAAATCTTAATGTTTCGTCCATGGTTTTTCCTTTCCTTTTGTTGTAAACATAGCAACCCGGCTTTAATAAACCGTAACCGAATTGTTATGTAATTGTTAAGATTCAAATCACACTTTTTAAATGGTACAAATATTAAATTACTTTCTGAATTTAGTCTAACACAGCAAATCGTTTAATGATAAAAAATCCTTACAGCGGACTTAAAGACATCCCAAAGAACATCTGGTACCTTTCAATCGGGACATTGATCAACCGATCGGGAACCATGGTCTTGCCGTTTCTTGCTTTATACTCTACCAGCGAACTTGGAATCAGCGCCGGTAATGCAGGACTTGTGCTGGCTTTTTATGGGCTCGGTGCTTTTATCTCGGCTCCTTTTGCAGGAAAGTTAAGTGATAAGTTCGGTGCATTGAACTTAATGAAGCTGTCATTATTTTCTTCGGGTGTTTTCCTTTTTGCATATTCTCTTGTTACAGAATTTTATGCTTTTCTAATTTTAAGTTTGATCTGGGCAATTGTTAACGAAGCTTTCCGCCCGGCAAGCATGTCTTTTCTTTCAAGTGAAATTACAAGCGACAGAAGAAAAACTGCATTCGCATTAAACAGGCTTGCAATAAATCTTGGAATGAGCATCGGTCCGGTTATAGGCGGTTTGTTAAGCACGATAAATTTTTCTCTTCTGTTTTATGTTGATGGAATTACAGCAATAGCTGCGGGATTGTTTATGACTTTTATTCCCTGGCAGAAATTATCTTCTATTTCTTCACCGCCGGATGACGATAAACCTGCTGTTGCTGAAAAAGAAAAAGTTTACAAAAATTTTAAATTTATCTACTTGCTTGTAGCAATTGTTCCCGTTGAGATAGTTTTCTTCCAGCACATCGGTGCATTTCCACTTTTTGTTGTTCAGGAACTTGGATATACCACAGCAACATTTGGATTACTTGTCGCAGTGAACACTGTGCTCATAATTTTTATTGAGGTTCCGCTCAACGATGCAATGCGATCCTGGCTGGACTGGAAATCGCTTGCCTGGGGTGGAATACTTAGCGGGTTAGGTTTCGGAATTCTTGCATTCACTCATGATGTTAGCCTGCTAATATTATCCATAGTGATCTGGACATTCGGTGAAATGATTTTCTTCCCTGCAACAGGGAATTATGTCGCTCACATTTCTCCCGAAAAACAGCGTGGAGAATATATGGGTTACTTCCAAATGACTTTCAGCTTTTCATTTATGGTTGGTCCATGGCTCGGGACACTGGCTTTTGAACATTTTGGTTCGGTAATTTTATGGACAGGATGCCTTGTGCTCGGATTAATTTCCGCAGTGATGATGGTAAGATTAAGAAAATAAAAAGCCGGTTTGTAAACCGGCTTTTACTTTCAAAATTTCTGTGATTATTCTAATATAGCATCTTCAGTTTTCGATTTTGGTTTTCTTCGTAATACTATAAAAATTATCGTTCCGATAATTACAAGAGCAATTATTAAATAGATCCACCACATTGACGGAAAAAGCCCGCTCTTCCATTCACTTATTTTAGTTTCAATTTCATCCTTCTGAGCACCGGTTATCAATTTATTATCCAACAGGTATGGCATCCATGTTGGCTGAATACTGTCAAACCAAGTGCTGTCCACAAAATTTACAAAAATATTTTTTGATTCCGTTTCACTCTTCACATCAATGTTTTTTATCTCATCATTAATGAATGATATTAGTACACCTTTAAACTGTTCGGCATCTGAAAATTTCTGAAGCTGAATATCATTTTCAGAAAACTCCTCCCTCATTGTGCTCCAGGCTTCCCGGTCAACTGCCCTGTACCACCTGGTAAACAAAGAATCTATAGTTTTTATTTCCCCTGATTTCTGTTCGTCATCGGAATAAACATCAATCAGTTTAAGGCCGATATATCTCCACGTTTTTGAAAACTCACTTTGCTGTTTCCTTATTTCGGTAAGATCTTTCGGCTTAAGTGAGGTTACTTCGAGAAATCTTGTGTTATCGTTTATCGTTCTCTTTACATTTGTCAAAACATTTCCTTTTTCTTCATCCGAAATAATTTCCTGTTTATCTTCAGCCGTAAGATTTGCTTTCTCTCTCATCAAAGGAGGCATAAGGCTATCAACCATTTCAATAACCATCCTGTCTCGTTTGTAAATGTTTGCACGAAGATCGGCAACAAGGTTT
>DATDOL010000205.1:0-5074 GCA_035293265.1 Ignavibacteriaceae bacterium
GCCATACTACAATGAACCTTGTCAGTCTGAAGAAATTCCAGGAGAAGAATTACTGATAACTTCCTCATCCGGAGAAGTAATAGATACTTTGCATCCGCAAAACAGAGAAGTCGGAACCTTATCAGAAACAGAACTTCAGTATGCAAGTGCAGATAAAAAATTCTTAACAGCAGATTATGAAGAAGCAGAAGTAATTTATAATCAAATCATCAGTGGAAATGATTCACTTTACACAAAACTTAAAGCATACAGTAGATTATTTGAGATCGGGAAACTAAATTCAAAGTCTTTAACATACTTCGATAATCTCTATAGTCAGTTTTCAACACTAAGTCTGGCAACAGAAGATTCATTGATGAAGAAAGTGTTCAGCCAGCTTGGTTCTCTTAGTTTAATGGGACAGGATGAATATGTTCCTGCAATAGAAGAATTTGATTATGTTATTCAGAACAATCCGGAAACAGAAGAAGCTATCTTCGCAGAAATAGATGCTTTAACTGCTGCACTTCTGATTGAAGATGGAGATACAACTCTTGGTAAAACTGCAGCAGGAAAGTATTTAAATAGTTCGGGCGAATATGGAACAAAAATAAATCAACTGCTTCAAAAGCATTTCGGTTCAAATCAGATTATGGAGGAGAAAAAACTTTTACTTGTGAGTTACAATTTGTATCAAAACTACCCGAATCCATTTAATCCGATTACAACAATTAAATATGACATAGTCGGAATACAAGATGTTAAGTTATCAGTATTTGATATTCTCGGAAGAGAAGTTTCAACGTTGGTAAATGAGCAGCAACAGCTTGGTAGCTATGAAATAAACTGGGATGCATCAAAAGTTGCAAGCGGAATATATTTCTATCAACTTAGGACAAAAGATTTCGTGAACACGAAGAAGATGATTCTTTTAAAGTAAGTTATTAAAGAAAAATGGGGCTCTTAATTGAGCCCTTTAATCTACCTTAAGCTATCGTAATCTCCTTAGTCAAGTAAACATCCTGTATCAGGTTCAATAATTTTACTCCTTCCGCCATCGGTCGCTGGAATGCTTTTCTTCCGGAGATCAATCCCATTCCCCCGGCGCGTTTATTAATAACTGCAGTTCGTGCAGCTTCTGCAAAATCATTTTCACCTGAAGCACCGCCGCTGTTTATCAATCCTGCTCTTCCCATATAATTATTAATTACCTGGTAACGAGTAAGATCAATCGGGTTATCGGTTGTTAAATCAGAATAAACTTTTTTATGTGTCTTACCGAATTTTAATGCATTGTATCCGCCGTTGTTTTCCGGCAGCTTTTGTTTGATGATGTCGGCTTCGATGGTAACTCCGAGATGGTTTGCCTGTCCGGTAAGATCGGCAGAAACGTGGTAGTCTTTATCTTTTTTAAATTCTGAATTCCTCAGGTAACACCAGAGAACAGTTGCCATACCCAATTCGTGAGCATACTGAAAAGCGCTGCTCACTTCAACTATCTGCCTAGTACTTTCTTCCGAACCGAAATAAATTGTTGCACCAACTGCTGCAGCTCCCATATCAAATGCCTGCTGAACACCCCCAAACATTATCTGATCGAATTTATTTGGATAAGTGAGCAATTCATTGTGATTGAGTTTTAAGATGAATGGAATCTTATGTGCATATTTCCTTGAAACCATTCCAAGCACACCGAGTGTTGAAGCACAGGCATTGCATCCTCCTTCAACGGCAAGCTTTACAATATTTTCCGGATCAAAGTAAGCAGGGTTTGGTGCGAATGATGCGCCGGCAGAATGTTCAATTCCCTGGTCAACAGGTAATATTGAAACATAGCCAGTGCCTGCAAGTCTACCCCTGTTTAATATCCAGTTAATGTTTTTTAACACATTCGGATTCCTGTCGGTTTGTACAAACACACGGTCAACAAAATCGGGACCGGGAAGGATTAAATGTTCCTTTGGAAATTTTGCCTTGTAGCTTAAGAGTTCATCAGCTTCCTTGCCCAGCAACTCCTGAATTTTTTTTAACATAATCACTCCGGATTAAATTTTGATAATAGATTAATTTCTTTGAATAGCTTTTTAAAAATAAGCTTACGGCAATTGGTTTTCAATTAGTCTCAAGATTAAGATTGAGAGTATTGGTATCCGTAACCTTCAGGTTGCGTT
Source organism: Ignavibacteriaceae bacterium (assembly GCA_035293265.1). Taxonomy (GTDB): domain Bacteria; phylum Bacteroidota; class Ignavibacteria; order Ignavibacteriales; family Ignavibacteriaceae; genus DATDOL01. Next base: position 2,151 of record DATDOL010000205.1, read on the forward strand.
TTTGATTAGAGATCGTAGGCTGAAGCCTGCGGCTACCAAGTAGAAATTTCAGGAGTAAGAAATACATTTTATGTAATCCTCTTAATCATTGGTCTGTCTACCGGTAAGTTGGCTTACTCTTTAATTTTAATGGAAATATCATCTAAAATACTAACCGCCTGAAACCTTGCATTTTCAATAAACCACTTGCCGGTTTCCATACCTCCGCAAACCACACCTGCAAGGTAGATTTCCGGGACATTGCTTTCATGGGTTTCAGGATTGAATTCCGGCAGCATCAATTCATCATTTGAAATTTTTATTCCTGCTTCTCTTAGAAATTTATAATCGGGATGATAGCCTGTCATCGCAAAAACAAAATCATTTTTAACTGAAATAATTTTTTCGGGGGTTTTAATATCAACTGAATCTTCTTTAATATTAACTACCTGTGAATTGAAGAGTGCTTTTATACTTCCCTCTTTAATCCTGTTTTCAATATCAGGTCTTACCCAGTACTTTATGCTGTCTTTCAATTTTTCCTCTCTTACTACCATAGTTACATTCGCTTTTCTTCTGAAAGTTTCAAGAGCAATATCAACAGCAGAGTTTCCGCCGCCGATCACAACTATATTTAGATAAGCATAAGGATGAGCTTCATCAAAATAATGTTTAACCTTCGGCAATTCTTCACCCGGAATTTTAAGAAGATTCGGGAAGTCGAAAAATCCTGTTGCGATAATTATTTTTTTTGTACTGTATTCATCTTTGCTGGTCTCAACTTTGAAACCGTTATCAAGCTTAATAATTTTTTTTACTTCCTCATAAGTTTTAACATTTAATTTCCATGCTTCGGTCACTCTTCTGTAATATTCCAGAGCTTCCCTTCTTGTTGGTTTATCACCGTGTGAAACAAATGGAATTTCGCCGATTTCAAGTCGGTCTGAAGTAGAAAAGAAAACCATATTTGTTGGATAGTGAAATATAGAATTAACAAGACATCCTTTTTCTACTATCAGATGAGAAAAATTGCGTTTCCGTGATTCGATGCCACAAGCAATTCCAATCGGTCCGGCTCCGATTATAAATATATCAGTATAATTCATTTTTTATTTTTTCTTGAAAAAGGTCAGGTATTCCAATCAACAATTTTTTGATCAGTGTTGACGGTCAGATTTCAGTAAATAAAAAAGCGGTATGAAAAATCACACCGCTTAAGATTAAATAAATCTAAAAACGATTTTAATCAATAATTTCAATAAGAGCACTGGCGATGGTTTTATCTCTGTCATCCAGTAAAAATACCCTATAGAAGCCCGGTTCTTCGAATTCCAGATCGCTTTCATCGTTCTTCGCAAAGAAGATATACTTCATGTCCGGGTCTACATCGTATGGAAATTTTTTAAAATATTCGAACCTGGATGTTCTGAAATTATACTTATCGAATTGAATTGAAACCTCGTCCAATCCTAAAGCATAATCACTCTTTACCATTACTGTCAAATATCCGGTTGTAAATCGATCGCTCACGCCTACCTCACCATCATAATCATCGTATCTTTCACAAAAATACATTACTGGTTCTGATTGCGCCATTAATGGAACATTTACAGCAAGCAAAAACAGAATAGTGCAAGCTGCAAAAGACAGTTGAAGTTTTTTCATTTTTACTCCTATTGAAAATGTTGAATGAATCTGTTAAAAAAATAAATGTTTAGACCTTGTACTTAAAATGCAATAATTTCAAATATAAAATCAAGAGGATACTCAAATATTTTTCGATAAATAATAAAATGGATTTCTCATCTTATTCAATATATTTGACTCAACGAACTAATACTTATCCTTCTATGAATGATAAATCTATTCAAATTTGTAATTGGTATAATCAGCCCAGTGTGCTAATATTCGTTCACGGCCATTGCCAGTGTTCGGTCTGTGAAATAAATATTGACGAATGCTGCAGGGGCGGAAGGATTGATGATAAATTTATTGGCCCGGTAAAAACCAGTGAGGAAGATTTTGAATCTGAAAGAAATTAAACACATTTGTTTCGATCTTGACGGGACTTTGATTGATTCAAGACTGACAATTTTTAAATCTACTCTTTCAGCTTTGAGAAAACTTAATCTTCCCTCGTTGGTCCCGGAAGACAAATTTGTAAACATGATCGGAATGCACTTTGTCGATATTTTCAATAAGCTGAACATTAATGTGCCCGATATAGAATTGTTCATTAAAACATATAAAGACATTTATTTTGATTTTATTGATAACTCAGTTTTGTATTCTGAAGTAACTGAAGTATTATATTTTAATTCTGAAGCAGGAAAAAAAATTTCTCTCCTGACTACAAAAGCACAAGATCAGACTGATAAAATAATCGATTACTTTGGGCTGAGGAAAAATTTTCATTATTTAATGGGAAGAAGAAACGGCATCGGTTATAAGCCGTCACCCGAACCTCTTCTTCACATTTGCAAAGAGTTAAAAGTTGAACCAAAAGAAACATTAATTGTTGGCGATACTGAACTTGATATAATGTGCGGAAAAAGTGCCGGGGCAAAATCCTGCGCCGTACTTTACGGCTATAGATCAAAAGATCAGCTTGAAAAAGAAAAACCGGATTTTATTATTTCTCGTCTGAAAGAATTGATAGAGATTTGAATTCAAAATGACAGGAAAATTAAGTTTAAAAGTAAGCCTGCCTGCCGGTAGGCAGGAGCAAGAAAAATTCTTACTCTTACTCAATCTCACATTCTTACTTTAAAACGATCATCTTCCTTGTGCGAACAAATTCACCCGACTTTAATGTATAAAGATAAACTCCAGATCCTATTTTTGTTCCGAGCTTTTCAGTTGAAAATTCCACCGAATGCCTGCCAGCTTCCTGAGTTTTATCAACCAACACTGCAACTTCGGAACCGAGAAGATTATAAACTTTG
>DATDOL010000206.1:0-2331 GCA_035293265.1 Ignavibacteriaceae bacterium
TTCCGCATTTATAGATTTTTCCGCTTCAGGACTCAGATCAGAATTTAAACAATATGTATTTGAAGATCCTCTTGATCCTCGCTATGTAGATCCAAACAGAAAGAAGGACGTTAGTGGGAATGCATTTCTGACTGGTGGTACACAAAACTGGCATTTTAATCATACCACAACAAGCTATACCGGAAGATCAGATTTTACTTGGCAGATTGATAACGTAAACCAAATTAAAACAGGAATTGATTTTACATATCATAATCTTAAATACGAAGATTTTCAAATTATCATTGATGCGACGTCAAACTTTGAACCAATGATACCAGCACCGGGATCATTTAATTTTAATACCTATCAAGCCAATCCTTATCAGTTCGCATATTACATACAGGATAAAATAGAAATTGATTATTTAATAGTTAATGCTGGTGTAAGGTTTGACTATTTTGAACCAGATGGTGCATATTTAAAGAATCCTAATAAGATTAATCTTTTAGATGAACTTCAACCTCCGTTTCCGGACTCATTGTTAATAAGTGCTAAATATAAATCTCAAATTAGCCCTCGCATAGGATTGTCTTATCCTATATCTGATAAAGGTGCAATTCATATTTCATATGGCCACTTTTTCCAGGTACCTCCATTCGAAAATTTATACCGTAATCCCAATTTCAGAATTCCACTAACAGGTGACTTCCCTGAAAATATAGGCAACACGATTGGGAATGCAGATCTTGAACCGCAACAAACTATTATGTATGAAATAGGTTTACAGCAAGCTTTAACTGATGAATTAGGAATTACAATTACAGGTTATTATAAAGATATTAGAAATTTACTTGGGTCGGAAATATATATTAAAAATGAATTTAGAAAATTCAGTAAGCTTGTCAATAGAGATTATGGTTCTGTAAGAGGTATAACTTTATCTTTTGAAAAGAGGTTTAACAACGGTATAGGTGCTACAGTAGATTATACGTTTCAGGTTGCGAAAGGAAGTGCATCGGATCCTAATGCCGCTTTTAATAATGCCCAGTCAAATCCACCCATCGAGGAAAATAAGCAGCTTGTGCCTTTAGATTGGGATGGGACCCATACTCTGAAATTTACTTTGACACTTGGGGTACCGGGAGATTATATTGCAAGTTTTATCGGTAGACTCGGATCGGGTTTGCCATATACACCCTCATTGCAAAATCAAAGGACAGGGCTGGAAAACAGCGATAATAAACCAGCTTATTTTGATGTGGATTTTTATATAGCAAAGTATTTTGAAATAACTGGTCAGCAGTTTTCAGTATTCGTGAAGATCTTTAATTTATTTGATACTCTCAATGAGGTAAACGTTTTTGGTGATACTGGAAGAGCAGGAGATACCTTGGAGCTTACCAGAAATCAAACAGCACCAAGAGGTGTAAATACAACCAAAGAATTTTTTACCAGACCGGATTTTTATTCATCACCTAGGCAAATTGTCATAGGGGTTGATTTTTCATTTTAGGTTATCTATTTATTGGAGTAAAAATGTTGATAACAAGAATTAGTTTCGGTTATATAATTCTAGTTGTGGCAGTATTTTTTATCAATTCCGATTTGATTATTGGTCAGAGGATTGTCGATAAAAATAAAGGTGACCACAATCAGACAAAAAAAGGATTCATGGATGGTAATCTTGCTGCGACGGTATACTATAACTTTGGTGAAATTGCAGACTGGTTGAATGAACCAAGCAGAAGCGGAGTTTGGCCAAAGGGAACTAATCATACTTATGTAGATGGAGTTGCAATTATTGTTCAGGCAGAAGCATTAGACCCTTCCGGAAATGTAATTCACCCTCTCGAATCAAATTACTATGAATTTACTCGTTATAATCCTTCAACAGGTATAACCTATGGCTGGTGGCCCTTGCCGGGGTATTTCGGTCAGTTTAGTAGTTCTCCGGCACGAAGTGACGATCCAAATACCTGGCCCCTTACCTGGCCCGATAGGCCTGCTGATTGGAATAATAGCTGGAATGGATTTTTTGGTAAGGGTGTTTTTAACGCCGATGTAGAAACTTACTTTGTCTTTGATGATAACGAAGATAGAGAATATTTATTAGGCCACAATTTCACTCCTGATGCTGATGATCCCTCAAGAGGAGGATTAGGAATGCAAGTCAGAACACGGGGCTTTCAATGGTCTCAGGTTTTAGCAGAAGATGTAATCTTCTGGTATTATGAAATTACGAATATGGGCACATACGATTATGAAAAAACTTTATTTGCTCAATATGTTGATTGGGGAATAGGTGGTCATGACAATTCTTCAAACAATGCAGGTGATTATAATGAATTA
>DATDOL010000207.1:0-13025 GCA_035293265.1 Ignavibacteriaceae bacterium
GGTTTTGCTGCTGATTTTTCATAAAGGTAAACAGGAATGTTCAATTCTTCTCCAACTCTTTCCGCAACCTCTTTTGATAATTCAATACACTCTTCTGTTGTAATACCATTAACAGGAACAAACGGACAAACATCTGTTGCACCCATTCTTGGGTGTGAACCTTTATGTCTGCTCATATCAATAAGTTCAGAAGCTTTTTTAATCGAGTTGAATGCGGCTTGCATAACAGCTTCAGGTGTTCCGATAAAAGTCACAACAGTGCGGTTCATATCATAACCCGGATCAACATCCAGAAGTTTTGCACCTTCTACTTTTTCAATTTCATCTGTAATCTGTTTAATAATTTCCGGCCGTTGACCTTCTGAAAAATTGGGAACACATTCGATTAGTTTGTCAGACATTTTTTCCTCTGGGTTCTATATTAACACTATAAATAATGAATAATCTGATATAAAAATTAAGGCTTTAACAATCTTTATACAACCTATTCTATGCAATTGAATGCACAAATAAAAAATGCCTCCCGTTTTAAAGGAGGCATTTATTATAAATTCAGACTGATTGAATTACCTGATCCGTTTGAATTCAATCCTTCTGTTCATTCTCTTATTTTCTGCTGAAGTATTCGGCACTCTTGGATTATCTTCACCATAGCCTTTGGAAATTAATCTATCAGGATTAATTCCATTGCTGATTAACCAGGATCTTACCGAATCAGCTCGTCTCTGAGAGAGTGACTGATTGGAACTTGCACTGCCTACATCATCTGTATGACCACTTATCTCAACGATAATTTCGTTGTAGGTTTGCATTGTTTTTAGAGCACCTTGTAAAACAATCGCTGACTCGGGTGTAATATCAGATTTACCGGTTTCGAAAGTTATACCTTCAAGCACAATCGGTACGTCAATCTTTACAACATCATCTTCAGCAGCTAACGGATCTGTGCCTCTTCGAACTTCTTTACCATCTTCAACAGTGCCGCCATCAGTATCAGGATTTAAAGCATCAGTTCTGTAAGTTTTAACTTCTTCTCCATCGGTCAGAGTATCATTATCAGAATCAGGATTCATAGGATCTGTTCTATTAATATTAACTTCATCGCCATCGGATAAAGCATCTCCATCGGTATCAGCTTTAGATGGATTGGTTTTGTAAGTATTTACTTCATCGCCATCTTTTAAACTATCTCCATCAGAATCCGGATTCAGCGGATCAGTTCTATGCTTCTGAACTTCATCACCATCAGTCAATCCATCGCTGTCTGTATCCGCCATCAAAGGATTGGATTTGTAACTATTAACTTCTTCACCATCTTTTAACGCATCGCTATCCGAATCGGGGCTGAGTGCATCTGTAGAATAAATTTTTACTTCTTCACCATCTTTTAAACCATCGACATCCGTATCAGGATTATTTGGATTTGTCCCGATTTTTCTTTCTTCGCTTTTCGTTAAACCATCACCATCAGAATCTGTTCCACCCCAGCCGTTAACAAACGTTAAACCCAGCGCCAGGTTGTAAAATCCATCATAACTTTGTTCTCCTGAGTATGCTTCAGTATTACTATATCCATTCAGATCATCAGTCATCGTAAATGTATATCCTCCTGAAACATCCAGGATGATAACATCAGATAATCCGATCTCTATTCCTCCTCCAACAGGAAATTGACCAACCCAATCCTTTTCTGCCACCGCCTGTGGTGATACGACTGACGGCTTATTTTCATTTCGGTATTGCATATAACCGGCACCACCGTATGCGTATGGATTCCATACGTCCATATTAAACGGACTGAGGATAAGCTTAAAGTCCAAAGGGATTAAATATGTCCACCAGTTATCATTATTAAAATCTACTCCGGCAAGCTTACCAAATCCGCCGCCGATTTCTGCTTCAATGACTTCTGTAAATAATTCGAATCGAATAAATGCTCTACCCAAACCTGAAAATTTATACTCTGCACTATCCGGACGAAGATCTTTATCAAATTCAGTATCTGGTAATAGTACATGACCTTGCAATCCCAGTTTTATTGTATAATCATTGAACTGGGGATAAATGACTGACGTAATTAACAGGAAAAAAATCAGTATGACTGTATAACGCATTTTCTTGTTGCCTCCTTTATAAATTGAAAAGTATCATTGTACAAATTTATGTAAAATATTTTATCATTTTTTAATAAGCTACTGAATTTTGTCAATTTATATGCCATAATTATACAACATCAACAGCATTTCCAAAAATTTATATAAAAGATATCATCATATTCTTTGATGCTTAGGTAAATACAGTCGTTGATTATAAATAAAAGCTCATGCTTTTACTGATTTTTTAATATGAAATCATTCCCTACTAAGATTAATAATTCTCATCATTCAGTCTGAAGCAGAATTATTCTCCGAATTTTATTATTCATTTATTTCCTCAAAACCGTGCCTGATGTGCTGTCTGAAATAGAAGAACCGGTAGTATTAATTTCGTTAATCGGGGAATATTTACAAGTTATTGAATTCAAACTGACTATAAATGAAGTTTTCGAAGGGTACTAAATTTGAGGTATTTGAATCGTTGTGATGAGTCGTGTGAAATCCTGTCAATGCTTTAATGGATTCTCACACCCAATCAAAAATAATTCAACTGCAAAGTTTTTAATGAGTATTCAAATTATTACATCCATTCAATAATAACTCCGGAATGAAAATGATTTATGAAGTGATAGTTACCGATAAAACAGGCAAATTAATTGAAACAGTAAAAGGTGAGGATATTGATGAAGTTTTAAAACGCGCCGCTAAATTAGCTTTAAAAGATTTTCTGGGCTATTACTATGAGAAAGAAAGATTAATGTTAAACTCCTCCAGGGAATTTGCACAGATAATCACAGATGGTATAAAAAAGAAATTAAATAGTGAATTAAACATTTTCCCGGGCCCGTCATATTCATTGCCTGAGATAAGCTGGGACCATTTACTAAACGAATTTTACGAAAACAATCCACAGCCCCAAAAAGAATCTGGTCCAGCTATACCATCTCTCGAGAAAACCCCACCTGAGCCCAAAATAGATGACCCATATTACCATTACAAGTTTAATTTAAAGGATGAAATAATTCCATTCAGAAAAAAACAGGCTGTTGAAAAGCTGAACATGGAATTTCAGAGGGATCATTTGATTTGGGAAAAGAAAAAAGAATCAATCGAAGCAAGAAACCGGGTAAAAGAAACAGATTATTATGAAAAACTCAGATTGTTTGAGAAAGATTATGAAATGATGCTTGAACAATGGGTAAATAAAAAATCTGAGATAAGCGACCGGACAAGAACCTATAAGGAAGGGTATCAAAGTTTTAAACCATTTGCAGTTGAAAAATACTGCGAATTAATTTTATCAAATACGGTTTTTGCGAATATCATTGTTAAAAGAAAAATAAGTTTAAAATATATGGAGGATACAAAATTCCTGTTCATTGAATATGTTTTACCCGCAATGATTGAACTTAATTATATTAAAGAAATAACATACTCTGAAGATCAACAAAAATTTATTGAGGTACGTTTTTCAGAATCAGAATTGAACGCAAGATATCAACAGGTTTTATACCAGGTAGTTTTTAAGTCATTACACGAACTTTTTCATCTGGATAAAATCAATGCTTTAGATGAAATTACCTTTCGAGGGATACTGCACTCCACTGATAATGCTTCAGATAAAAACCATTCAATCCCAGTATTATCTATTACCGTTAAGAGGAGTGATATTCTCCAGCTGAATTTCGAAGAAATTGATATGACGGAATCTTTTAAAGATTTTGGTGGAGTTTATATAAATAATTTTTCCCAAACTGAAGCCGGAACATTCCTGACGGAATCCTCAAAGAAGAAGTTGCACACCAATTAAGTAACAGTATATTTATTAACAGATTTTCCAATCCGTTTTCCAAACAAATACTTTATCAAATTACTATCCCGCTTGAAAGATTAATTCTAATTTTTAATTATTATTAGATTTAATATGTCTATTATGTTATTTTAGCAATAGTACTTTAGTTTAATTATTAGCTTATAATAAAGTTATATATGGTCACTAGTGCTATTACCAATGTAAAAACTAATTACGTATTCTATTTATAGAAATGTTTGAATTTTTTTTGAGGGAAGAAATGTTTTTAATGAGAAAATCAATTCTATAACATTTCAATCAACTTCTCTTATTAACTACTCCATTCCTTCAAAGTTCAAAATTTCTTGTAAGTAAATTTTTGTAAATTCTACAATAAGTTGATGATTGTAACCGGATGAGCAAATCAAAAAACATAGTTGAATTAAATAAAGAGAATTTCTTTTCGAACAATTCGCTGCCAATGATTATTTATGACATAGATTCATTAAAAATTCTTGAAGTTAATACCTCTGCAGTCAAATCATACGGATACACGGCTGAAGAGTTTCTTGAATTGACTGTCAAAGATCTGCATCCAGTTGAAGATATTTCGATAATTGAAGATCACTTGAAAAAATCAACGCAAATGCCAGAACGATCAGGGATCTGGCGCCATATAAAAAAAGACAGAACAATAATTTTCGTAAATGCGTATTCACGTTTAATAAGCCTTGATGATACCAAAGAAGCACGGTTGATTACTCTTGTCGATGTTACTGAAAGCAGGAAGAATGAAGACGCAATTACACGAAGCGAGAGAAGATTCCGGGAGCTTGCAGACTTACTCCCGCAAATTGTATTTGAAATGGACTATAATGGTAATCTGCTATTTTGCAACAAAATTGGTTTTGAAACTTTCGGTATACCTTATGACAAAGATATCAATAAAGTAAATATTTTTAGTTTTGTATCACCTGCAAATCATGAAATTGCCAGAAAAAATTTATCGATTGCGTTAACTGGTGAAACACCTGATGAGATTGAATACTTGCTTCTCCGGAAGAATGGATCAACTTTCCCGTCTGAAATATATTCCACTCCGGTAAAAGAAAAAGAAAAAGTTATCGGATTGAGAGGAATTATTATTGATCTATCAAAGTTGAAATTATCAATTGAGGAATTAAAGGACAGCGAGAAAAAGTACAGTTCGCTTTTCGAAAATACTAAATCTGTAATGTTAATACTTGATCCGGAGACCGGAAATATTAAACAGGTTAATAAAGCGGCATCTGCTTTTTATGGATACTCTATCGCTGAGCTGCAATCGATGACTATCACCGATCTAAACATGCTCACTCCTGAAGAATCGATGACGCGAATTGAAAAAATAAAAAATCAAAATCAGTATTCGTTTATTTCGAAACACAGAGTCGCTGACGCTACTTTTCGCTTTGTGGAGATTTTCTCCAGCCAAATCGTAATTAATCATAGACAATTTTTATTTTCTATTATTCATGATATCAACGATCGTATTCAGGCAGAATCGAATCTCCGAAAGCTAAATAAGGCAATTGAACAAAGTCCTGTATCAATTGAAATTACCGATAAAGAAGGCAGACTGGAGTATGTCAACCCTAAATTTACAGAGGTGACAGGATACAGCTTCGAGGAAGTAATCGGTAAGAATCCAAATGTTTTGAATTCCGGAGAACATTCAGATTCTTTTTATAAAGAACTTTGGGAAACAATTCTTTCCGGCAAGCAATGGAGAGGTGAGTTTTACAATAAGAAAAAAAACGGAGATTATTTCTGGGAGTATGCTTCTATTTCTCCAATTTTCGATGAGAATAAACAGATAACAAATTTTGTTGGAATAAAGGAAGAAATAACTGAGAGAAAACAAAAAGAAAAGGAATTATTAGATGCAAAGGAAGCTGCGGAGGAATCTAACAGGCTTAAATCGAGCTTCCTTACAAATATGAGTCATGAACTTCGCACACCGCTTGTCGGTATTTTAGGATATGCAGAAATCCTTTCGAATGAAATCAATAACCGGATTCACAAGGATATGGCGAACACGATTCTTATTAGTGGTCAGCGTTTAATCGATACGTTAAATTCTATCCTGGATCTTTCAAGAATTGAAGCTGATAAGACAGAGCTTCAATTTGAAACTGTTGATTTAAATGATATACTTAAAGAATCAGCCAAATTATTTAAACCTGTTGCCGAAAAAAAGAATTTATATTTAGAGTTGATATTACCGACAGAATCGCCACACATTTTTGGTGATAAACAAATTGTATTCAAGATATTTAACAATCTTATTAATAATGCAATCAAATTTACATTTAAAGGCGGCATAACAATCAATTCATACATGTCACCGGGGGATTCTGAAAAGGTAATTCGTGTTAAAATAATTGATACAGGTATCGGTATACCGGAAGAAGCACATGAAAAAGTTTTTGAACCTTTCCGACAGGCAAGTGAAGGATTATCGAGACATTATGAAGGCACAGGGCTTGGACTAACTGTAACCAAGAAGTTCGTCGAATTGATGAATGGTTCAATTTCACTTCAAAGCAGGGTTGGTTTGGGATCTACCTTTACAGTAACATTCCCTGAATCTGTTCATCGCAGGAAACTGACTCCGAATATTCGGGAAGCAGTTACATCGAAAACGAAGTCAATTGAATTATCATTCAAACCGAATATACTGCTCGTTGAAGATGATAAAGTGAATGCAGATATTATTTGTGCATATCTTAATCCCTTTACCGATATTGAGCATGTGATGGACGGCTCTGATGCCATAAAGATTGCGAAATCGAAACAGTATGATGCAATTCTGATGGATATCAACCTGAAAGGAATTAATGGAATAGAAGCGATGTCCAGTATAAAAGAATTGAACGATCATTACAAAAATATTCCAATGATTGCTATCACAGCATATGCAATGCTCGGAGACAGAGAAAAATTCCTTTCGATCGGGTTCAGCCATTATGTTTCAAAACCATTTACCAGGGATCAATTACTTGATCTTCTTGATAATATCTTCAAGAAATAAATTACCTTTACTTGCGGGTTCTCATTTTTTTAGAAAAATTTTGAATTCGATTTTAAAATTTCTGCCCGTCTTTAAATCGAATTGAACATTCAATTGATTCGTTTTCAAATTTGGAGAAACTCTTCATTATCCAATATTAATTTCAGAATTTAAATGATACTATTACCTGTTTCATTCTGATAACCAATCTAAAATTATTATTTGATTCAGATGAAAATTTCTAACAAACCAACTAAATTTTTTTGGCACATTCATTGGACAATTTCGAATTTTAAAACAACATTGATCTGATTCTTTCTCCTCAAGTGTCGAAATCTAAAAATAAACAGGACTTCCTTTGGAATACTTTAGACGAGAAACAGTGGATGATATTGTAATCGAAAAAGTTAATCTTACAAATATTACTCTTATTGAGGCAAAGGTATTCTGGGAAAGACTGCAAAGTGATATCCATTCAGGATGTTTAAAAATAATTATCGACCTGAGCAGATGTTCTGTGATTGATTCAACCTTTATTCAAATTTTAGTGAGTGCACACACCATTCTTTCCCAACGATGTGGAGAAATGCGAATTGTTCTCCCTTCAGTAAAATCAGGTGAGTTTGTTAAGCTTGCCGGATTATCGGGCATAGTCAGAGTGTTTAATTCTTTGGAAAATGCTATTAATAATTTCAAATCGGATACAACTGTTAATCCTAGGGTTGTTTTCAGAGCATACACAAATTAAATGATAATAATTTATTTAGTTGTAATTATTCTAATCGCCGTCGTAACAACTTTAGTTTTAAGGTTTGCACGTTTAAAAAAAGATAAGTCATCTATCGATAAATTATTCAAGTAACTCTCAGATAATTCAAACCCTGAATACAGTTCTGACTTTAAAAATCCATCCATAATCTTATTCTCAGCCAATACACAACTCATGCTTTATTAAATTTCTGTATAAATTGTAAATATTACTATCAAAAAGTCTTAAATAAAGGTTTTATTCTGAAAAATGACACAATTATTTGGCATAAATAGTGTTCTAAAACCCTTGTTTTTCAATCAATTTTTAAGGAAAGATAAAATGTTAAACAGGGACGAGAGAAATACATACTTAATATCTTTTGGAGTCGCCTTATTTATTTTAGTGGTAATTGGCACCGCTATTTCTACTTATATCCCTGAAAAGTCAAAGCAATATTCTGAATTAGAGAAAATAATCAGCTCCATCGATGGATATAATATGAACCTAAATAATTGGCAGGAATGCAAGAATACATTAATGGATTTAAATTATTGGTATGATTTATTGCCGAGGTATGATAAAACCGATTCAACAGATGCTGATCTCGAGAGGCTGCATAATAAAGCAACGGATAGGATTACTAAATTACAGCTGCGATTATTACCAAAGATCAGGGAGTTCTACGGAAAATTTTTAGCAGAAAAATTATGGTTGGAAGATTATAAAGTGAATGTTTATTCGGTTGATAGAAATAAATTGATTGTATTTACACATAAAGATTTTCAGATTAGAAAATCACTGGAAAAATTCCATAACTCAGTACTTACAGATTTACAAATATTGGGATTCTCACAGATAAGGTACAAATGGTACGAAGAGGAAGACGTGAAAAACGAAAATTATATACGCTATAATTTTAAGGAGTATGTTGATAATGAAATCCGAAAGTTTACAATAGCGGCACTTAATTTTTAGAATAACATCTCCGCTTTAAATTTTTTTCTGCCTTCAGTATAAATTAAATTCAGTCCGCTTCTTCATTCTTTTTTAGATATATAACTGAAGAACAGATTTTAGTCGGTTAAAGTACTCTTTAGGTTGAGATCGGATTGCTTAATTAAAATTTAATTTTTTAACTGAATGGAACTTGCATTAAAATTCGTTTGCCTCACTATTTCAAACATTACTTGAAATATGAAAACATTCCAAGAGCAAACAACAATGAAAAAATTATAACTAAAACTATCTGAACTCCACGAATTGCTTTTGTTTGGTTTGTGAACTCAGTGAAAATATTTCTTGAACTGTCATTTATTTCATTCAGGATAGTCTTCGATGTTGATCTTAGCTCATCCCTCACAACTCTTTCATTTGATTCGATCCTGGTAAGAGAGTCGCTTAAGTTCTGATTAGTGGAATTGATATTTGTATCCAGTTTATCCAGTCTTGCTGGGAAATCTATTTTATCCAATTTTTGTATTATCAGGTGAGCGCTATTGGAAAGTTTTTCAAACTCTTCCTTCATTTTTGTTATTGTATTTATAATTTTCGAAGCAGCTTCAATTGATAATTTTGCGCTTTCAATATATTCAACGGCAGATCTGAGTTTATTGAGTTCTTCCTCGAGCTTAACCACTTCTACTTGCAATTGATCTTCCATGATTCACCACGAAATTATTATTAAAAATTGTAATCAATTTACGTGCTTTATTTATAGCAAAATTCTTACCAGTTGAGTATGGGAATGAAGAGGAATAACAGAAAAGCTTCAAAACGTCAAATATTTGCAGCATTTGAATTAAAAAATATCAATTTTATTGCTATCGACAAGTATATTTTTAACTGATTTTTCGATATCAGAAACGAGTTTAGAAAATATGGGTAGTTATACTTACCGAATGAATATTGATTGGATTTTAATTCCACGCAGCATTGGTTGGTTACCACGATTATATGATAATATTCACGAGTGTTAATATAATTAGCAGATCATTTGTTTTTAAAATTTAACCCCTGTTATCATCTCAAAGAAAATTCATGGAGAAATAACAGGGGTCAAGTCAATTAATTTCTTAATTATATGAGAATTGATGCGTAGAATTAAACTACAACATCGACCTGATTTTTTTGAAGAGTGTTAATCCTAATACAATTAAAAAAATGATATAGTATACTAATTCCATTTGCCCTCATAGTTTAGTATTAAGAATTAAAGAACAATCGTCATACCATGAATTATAAGCTTATACAAAGCATAATCACAACTATTGGGTGTTACAGAATTATAATGAGAAAAGTAATTGTTCGATTATCGGACAATATAGAAGGATAAACAAACATCAGAATTATTCAAGATTCCATTAAGAAGGACAGAGACATTGCTATGGCTTAATATTTTTTACTTCAATAAAATCATCTTCTTTGTTTCAGAAAAAGAACCTGCCTTGAACTTATAGAAATAAATCCCGCTTGATAATTCTGATGCATCAAATTCAATTTGATGGGAACCTGCTTCGAGTTCTTGATCAATTAAAACAAAGAGCTGTTCACCGATTGCATTATAAATTTGCAAAGTTGTTTTTGCAGGGACTGGTAAATCGAACTTAATAGTTGTAACCGGATTAAAGGGATTCGGATAGTTTTGGTAAAGCATAAATTCATTTGGTACAAACTCATTTATGTTTCCTCCTTCATAAATTCCCGTTACTTCCCCGAAATCTAAGAGAGCCTTCGTAACAAGCTGTTTGGCTTCTGATTCAATCATATAATAAAGAGGAAAATCAATCAGAACTATTTTGTTGTTTGGAGAATTGTAAAGTATCCCAACAGGCTGACCGTGAAATTGGGATGGTGGCTGTATTGAGGAACGATATGTGTAAAGAAGATGTAATTCCGGATCGGATTCGAGATAACTAAAAACTTCCATTCCTATTAAATCTCCACCGAAATTTGGGATCTTGACCGAATCAACTGTAATTGAAGGATAACCTGAAACCTGAGAATCTGCACCACGGAAATCATCTGTATCTGCCAGTCTAACAGTATCGATCTTTAATTGATCATAAATAAAATCTCCCAAAGAAAAAAGAAGAACTGAACCTTGTAAATCTGAAATTGACTCTATCAGCTTCCAACCAGAGAATAATACATTCCCACCATTCTGCATATATTTTTTTAGTGAAATTGTATCGCCGCTTATTTTATTAGTTGGCAGCCTTACATCGCTGTGAACAATCACAGTCGAGTGCGGAGCCATTATAGCATCACTGATTCTTGCATCCTGCTGCAAGCTGTCGGCAATATCCCATTGAGCATGAAGATTAAACTGTTCTAATAAATCCTGATAATAACTGTCAACCTGCTCATCACTTGGAAGTAAAGGACTGATTCCAGGCCCATCTTTTGAAGCATCAAGTACAAGAATTCCTGAATCGTGTGTGGCTAATTGTCCAAGCACAAAATAGGATGGAATGCTAAAATTATTCTCGTTATCGAATGATTGTATTTTATAATTATAGAGTGTATGTGGATTCACTGTATTATCAAAAAATGAAACTGCTGATGAATCTAAATTAAATTCAACCGGTGGATTTGAAGTATCTTCTCTCGTAATCCGGTATCCTGCTAAATCAAGTTCGCTGCTTTTTATCCAATTCAGAGTTACCCCTGTTTGCATTGAAGTTGCATTAAAACCATGAGGAGGCTCTGGTATTTGGCTTGGAAGAACTAATATTTCCTGCGAAAAAATGCTTTCATTTCCGGAAGTATCCATCGCAGAGTATGAAATATAAATTTGCTGTTCCTGTACCAGTCCCGCTAAGTTAAATATATTAACGTTTCCAACATTAACTATTTGATCATAGAATAAAGAATCCGGATAGCGTGTTGCAATTCTATAACCCCCAAAGTCAGGTTCGCTATTTGTTTTTTCCCACTCCAATAAAAGTTTCGTACCATTACCAACATTGGTTACAGTCAGTTGTGATTGAGGAGTTTCAGGAGCCATTGCTAGTGAAGCTAATCCGGCTAAATTTGTTTTAACGATTCTTATTACATAATTAATGTTAACATACTGCATAGAATCTGTTCCATTGTGCTGATGCCCGTTTCCTCCACTTCCATCACCAAATTCATGAGCTTCCGTAAATCTAACTGCTGCATATCCATTATTAAAAAATGGAATATGATCACCTCCCCTTCCGGGACGATCGAGAGCTGGAATTAAATTTACCGTCCAATCAACATCGGTTACATATTGTTCCGCTTTCAATTTTAAATATCGAGTTAGCTGTCTTGACGATGAAATTGATGAGCCTCCGGAAAAATGGCGAACACTTGTACTGTCAATAATAAATTGTCCTGTTGGACACGATGGGTTAATGCAGCCTTTTATTCCACCGACAATATCATTTGTTATCATTCCATCAATTCTCATATTATTTTGTAAAGCCCAGTTTGCATACGCAGTGCTGCCCACAAGTGATTGTTCCTCCCCGGTTACTGTCATAAGAATTACTGAACTTTCCATATGTTGAGAATAGCCGCTTAATATCCTGGCAATTTCCATCGTAGTAACTGAACCGCTTCCATCATCATTTGCACCGGGAGCTGAACCTGTATTATTGCAATTATCTATTGTACGGCTGTCCATATGTCCACTCGCAATAAAATATCTTTCAGAGGACGAGGTACCGATTATAGTTGCAAGTACATTTTTATGCGAGTTATTCAGAACTCCACAAACAGTTCCCGAAAAAACGAAGAAGCTTGGTTTAACGGCGCCATTACTTTGAGTTTGAAAATCCTGAAACTTTTGAAAAATGAAATTTCTTGCTGCGCCTATTCCTTGTGTTGTGGATGATGTATCAGAGTTTGTATGCCGTGTTCCAAAACTGACCAATGTTTCCAGGTACATCAGAATGCTGTCTGCTGAAACTTCATTCACCATTTGCTGAATAAGAGGATTCACCGGTGTACCAGAATAAAATTTATCTTTATCATTTTGTGGATAAGTAATTGCTAGGGGAAGAATTATAAAGGAAATGGTTATCAAATAAATAAATCGATCGGTAATAATCTGTTTCATTGTGCCTCCAAAATAAAAAGGATTATTCGAACTACAATAGTATCAGCATTCCTATAACACTTGGATAAAATGAAATAATATTTGTTCAAATGCAAGTAATAATTGTCAGGTTCAAAAGATTTGAAAATTTATAATTAAGCTTTGAGTTACACATTTTAATTTAATTTCTATCAGATGAATAAACAGAAAGGAGGCTTACTTGCTTCAATCATTGGTTAGAACGCGAGGATTAAGTCGACCAAATTAAT
>DATDOL010000208.1:0-6054 GCA_035293265.1 Ignavibacteriaceae bacterium
GCCTGCAATCATCGAATATCTGTCTTCAGGTAAAACGAAATTAATTTCTGAGATAAGCACGAATTTAAATCCTCTCAACAAATTAGCAGATAAAATTCAGGCAGCATTAATTGATTCTCCGCCTGCAAACATTATGGAAGGCGGAATTATCCGTAACGGATTCAGTCCTGAACTTGATGAGTTAAGAGACATTTCAATCAATGGAAAAGACTGGATTGCGAAGCTTCAAAAAACAGAACGAGAAAAAACAAAAATTTCCTCGTTAAAAGTAGGATACACAAAAGTGTTCGGCTATTTTATTGATATCAGCAACGCTCATAAAAATAAAGTGCCCGATGATTATATCCGCAGGCAAACTTTGGTTAATTCAGAACGATACATCACACAGCAGCTTAAAGAGTATGAAGAAAAAATAATTAATGCCGAAGAGAAAATTTATGAGCTTGAAACCCAGTTGTTCAATGAAGTCAGAATGTATGCTGCATCTGAAGCGAAAACGATACAGCAAAACGCAAAGTTAATAAGCACGCTTGATTGCCTGGTTTCATTTGCAGAATGTGCAGCTGCTTATAAGTATGTTAAACCTGAAATTACTGATAATACAAAATTAGAAATTATTGACGGCAGGCACCCTGTTGTTGAACAAATTCTTCCCCCTGGGGAAAAATTCACTCCAAACGATTGTGTAATGAATAATGGAGATGATCAAATCATTCTTCTAACCGGTCCGAACATGGCTGGCAAATCTGTTTATTTACGTCAGGTAGGATTAATTGTGCTACTAACACAGATCGGATCTTTTGTTCCTGCAAAGAGTGCTATCATCGGAATGGTTGACAGAATTTTTACAAGAGTTGGCGCAAGCGATAATATTACGGCAGGTGAAAGTACATTTTTAGTTGAGATGCAGGAAGCTGCGAACATTTTAAATAATGCTTCAACAAAAAGTTTAATTCTTCTTGATGAAATCGGAAGAGGAACAAGCACATTTGACGGGATATCAATTGCATGGGCAATAACAGAATACATACATGATAAACCTGAAGTTGCAGCAAAAACACTTTTCGCTACACATTATCATGAGCTTAATGAAATGACAGAACTTTTTCCGAGAATTAAAAATTATAAAGTTGAAGTGAGGGAATACGATGATAAAGTTATTTTTCTTCACAAGGTAAATCCGGGAAAAGCCGATCACAGTTATGGTATTCAGGTTGCTCAGATGGCTGGTCTTCCGCAGTTTGTAACCAACCGGGCAAAGCAGGTTCTGCAGAATCTTGAAAGCAAGGAACTAACGCCTTATGAAATCAAAAAAGAAAAATTAAAAAACTTAAAAGCAAATAATGAGAATCAATTAAATATTTTTGAAGTGAAAGACGATAAATTACGGGACGAGATAGATGAAATTCAGATTGATTCTTTAACACCCCTCCAGGCTTTAAATAAATTACAGGAATTAAAAAAGAAAGTGAAGGATGAAGCCAGCTAAATTCTATAAAAATATATTTCTAACAATTTTGATTTTTAGTTTGCTGATGATTATCCATTCCTGTGAAGATAAAGGATCTTCAGTTATGATTGATGAAACTTATTTAAATGAAATTTTGCAAGAGAGGCAGCAAAAAGATAGTTCAATGGTTGTTGATCAACACTCACCATTTAAAAGAAGCCCGGCAATTCAATTCTCACCGTTAAAATATTATGAGCCCGATCCGCGGTATATATTCAAATCAAAGCTGCACAAGTATGAAAATCCGGATACTGTTTCTGTATTAGGAACGAAAGGTGAATACCGGGTTGCAATCATAGAAGGTTATCTTGCTTTTAATTTTGATGGAAGTGATTACAAAATTAATGTTTATAAAAGCCATACAAGGACAGGAGAATTTTATCATACGATTTGGTTCACCGATAAAACCACAGGTTACGAAACTTATGGTGTTGGAAGATACATTGACTTTCAACTGGAAGCTGACCCCGAATTCATTTACACGCTTGACTTTAATAAAGCTTATAATCCCTACTGTGCTTACAATTCAGTTTACACCTGCCCCATTCCGCGGGAAGAAGACCATCTTGATCTAAAAATTAAAGCCGGTGAAAAGAATTTTCACTGATACACTATTTATTAATATCATCCTTAACCGGAGAATTTTATTGAGCTTTATTTAATATCCAAAATGGATAACTTTATAAATACGATTAAAATAAAATTAATAATTCAGTTTACTCAATTACATTTATACAATATGAAGAAAACTATTTTATCATTATTACTCATTTTAATTATTCAAATAATAAGCTTCGGGCAGAGCCGATCAGATTTAGAGGTGAGAAAAACTTATTACCCGGGGGGAGTTGTTAAAACCGAAGGTGAATACCTGTTCGAACAACTGAACGGAATGTATAAAGAATATTATCCCAACGGAAAAATCTGGAAAGAATGGAATTTCCGGAGCGGCAAAGAAGATGGTATGTCAACCTGGTATTTTGAAGACGGCAAGATCAGCATCGAATGGTATTTTGAAGATGGAGTGAAGGAAGGTGTTTCAAGATGGTATTATGAATCCGGTGAACAGTGGGCGGAACAAAAATATTATAAAGGGAAACTCGACGGAACTACTTATACCTATTACAAAACCGGTGAACTCCAGGGTGAATGGAATTATATCGAGGGCATGCTGCAGGGTGCTTCAAAAACATTTTATAAAACCGGTGAAGTGGAAGTTGTCAGAAATTTTGTTAACGGAATTCAGAATGGAAAAATTTATATCTACCATGAAAATAAAACTGTTGCTCTCGAAGCAAATATAATTGATGATAAGATTGAAGGCGTTGTTAATCTTTATGATATGGGTGGCAGCCTGCGTGTTGTTGACACTTATGTTAATGATGAACTGCAGCACAGGGAACGGTATGATTTCCAGGGAAAGTTCGAATCAAAAGAGGAAATGATTCGCAAATATCATCCGGGAGGTTCACTTAAGGAAGAAACTTTCCTGATTGACAGTGTCAAGGAGGATATTGTACGGATATATTATGAATCGGGGTTTCTGAAACAGGAAATTCCTTACAACGCAGGTGTAATTAATGGAAATTCAATTACCTACTACGAGAGCGGTATTGTGAAGTCAACAGCAGATTATCTTGACGGAAGAAAAATAGGCTTGGTGCGAAATTATTTTGAAGACGGTAAACTGAAGTCAGAAGAATTTTATGAAGATGACCGGAGGAACGGCATCGCCATTATATATCATGATAATGGAATAATGTCTTCGGTTGCTCACTTTATATATGATGTGCAGGAAGGAGAATTTAAAACATATTTCCGTAATGGATTGACCGAGTCTGAATCAAATTTTGCGAGTGGTGTACTGAACGGAAAGAAAAATATTTTTTATGAAAACACCTCAATCAAGCAAGTAGAGAACTACCTGAACGGGAAATTAGATTCATGGCAAAAAAAATATTATCCTAATCGTCAACTAAAGTCCGAAGAATTTTACAAAGACGGCGAAGTTATTCGCGGGAAAGAATATAATTCAAGCGGTGACCTGGTAAGCACTTTCGGATATTAATTTTAACCAGGTGATAATTTTATTATTGATTTACAATTCTCTATTTCAATTCTTGCAAATGGCTTATTCTACTTTTAAATTTAAAACAATTTTTTAAAAAATGATGACCAGTATGGAAGCAAATAAAAAATTCAGAGTCGGGTTAATTCAAATTTCTTTAAGCAAAGATATTAATAAGAACCTTGACAAAGCTGTTGAGTGGGTCAGCAGGGCGGCTAAACAAGGTGCACAGGTGATTTGCCTTCCTGAACTATTCAGGTCTCAGTACTTTTGTCAAACGGAGGATATTAAAAACTTCGATCTTGCAGAAAAAATCCCGGGAAAATCAACAAATGCAATTAGTGAAGCTGCAAAAAAGAATAAAGTTACAGTGATAGTTCCTGTATTTGAAAAAAGAGCTTCTGGTTTATATCATAATTCTGCTGTCGTGATTGATGCTGATGGCAATATCTCGGGCACTTACCGTAAAATGCACATCCCCGATGATCCTGGGTATTATGAAAAATATTATTTCGCGCCCGGCGATTTAGGTTACAAAAATTTTAAAACAGAATTTGGAAATATCGGAACATTGATCTGCTGGGATCAGTGGTATCCTGAGGCAGCTCGCTTGACTGCGTTGCTTGGTGCAAGTGTGATATTTTATCCAACTGCGATAGGATGGCATCCCTTTGAAAAATCCGAACACGGAAAAGCACAGTATGAATCATGGTTAACAGTTCAAAGAGGACATGCAATTGCGAATGGTGTTTATGTTGCTGCAGCCAACCGTGTGGGGTTAGAAAAACAATCTGAAGATTCTCCGGGAATTGAATTCTGGGGACAATCTTTCATCTGCGATCCGCAAGGAATCATAATCGCACAAGCTTCATCAGATAAAGAGGAAATTGTTATTGCTGAAATTGATCCTGAAAGAATTGAATACATCAGAAGAAACTGGCCTTTTCTTCGGGACAGAAGAATTGATTCGTATGAGGGAATTACAAAACGGATAATTGATGAATAGATTTATTCTTCTCGCAGAATGGGAAAAGCATGATGCAACTTGGATTGGCTGGCCATTTAATAAAAGTGACTGGCCCGGAAAATTTTCTCCGATACCCTGGGTTTATGCTGAAATTGTAAAATACATTTCTAGGGGAGAAATTGTAAGAATTTTTGTTCATTCAAATGATGAAAAGAGAAAAGCTGAAAAGGTTTTAAAGTCTGTTGATGTAAAATTAGACAACGTAGAATTCTTCATAAAAAAAACTGACCGTGGATGGCTGAGAGATTCGGGACCGATGTTTGTAACAAATGGGAATGAAATTATAACTCTGGATTTTAAATTTAACGCCTGGGCAAAGTATGATGATTACAAGCTCGATGATAAAATCCCGCAATTCATTTCGAACAATCTAAATCTTAAAAGTATTTTTGCAGAATATAACGGCAGGCAGGTTGTGCTTGAAGGAGGAAGTATAGATTGTAACGGCAGAGGAACCTTGATTACTACAGAAGAATGTTTACTCGATGAAAAAGTTCAGGTCCGAAATCCGGGATTTACAAAGCAGGATTACTTTGAAGTCCTCAGAAAATATCTCGGTATTTTAAATGTAATCTGGCTGAGAAAAGGAATAGCTGGAGATGATACTCACGGACATGTTGACGATCTTTGCAGATTTGTAAATCAAAACACAGTCGTGTTAGTCCAGGAAGAAAATTCTTCTGATGAAAATTATAGAATATTAAAAGAAAACAAGGAACGTTTACAAAATATCACTCTGTTGAACAGTGAGAAACTAAATGTTGTTGACCTTCCAATGCCGTCACCTGTGATATTCAAAGGACAAAGATTGCCGGCAAGCTATGCTAATTTTTATATTTCAAATTATGCTGTACTCGTTCCAACTTTCAATGATCCAAATGATAGAATTGCGCTTGGCATTTTATCCGAATTATTCACCGATAGAAAAGTAATCGGCATTCACTCGATTGACCTTGTTTGGGGATTGGGGACACTTCACTGCTTAACCAAAGAGCAGCCCGCTTGATACTGTCAGTTAATTATTTAAGCAAAACCATCTTCTTCGATTGGATAAATCTCCCAGCTTGCAATCTGTAAAAATAAATTCCGCTTGGAAGTGAAGATGCATCAAATGTCACTTCATAATTTCCAGCGGGTTTTTCTTCATTTACTAAAACTGAAATTTCATTCCCCAGGATATCATAAACTGTCAATTTCACGAAATCGAATTTCGCAATCCGAAATCCAATATTTGTAGTTGGATTAAAAGGATTAGGATAATTCTGGAATAAACTGAACTCGTTCACCAGCTGGTTGTTTTCATCTTCAACAGGTAAAATATTATCATCAAAATTGGATTGGTAAAATTGCTGTACAAATGCAGAAGCAATTTTACCTTCAGTGACTGAATTAAGCGGATCGTTTCCTTGTCCGATTGTGTAGCCAACGATAATAGTAATTGGTTTATCC
>DATDOL010000209.1:0-7281 GCA_035293265.1 Ignavibacteriaceae bacterium
ATTAATTCTCCCGCAGCGATGATATTTGCATTTTATCTTGCAGTTGCGAAGCAGCAAAATGTTGCTTTCAAAAATTTGAGAGGAACACTTCAGAATGATATTCTTAAAGAATATATAGCTCAGAAAGAATATATTTTCCCACCAAATCCTTCTATGCGGATTATTACCGATATGATCGAATACTGTATGAAAGAAGTTCCGCAATGGAATCCTGTTTCAGTCAGCGGTTATCATATCAGGGAAGCAGGTTCAACAGCAGTTCAGGAATTAGCATACACATTAGCTGATGGTTTTGCATACATAGAGGCTTGCATTGAACGAGGATTGGATGTTGATGAGTTTGCACCAAGGATTTCTTTCTTCTTTAACTCTCACCTGGATTTTTTTGAAGAGATAGCAAAATACAGAGCAGCCAGAAAAATCTATGCAAAGAGAATGAAGGAAAAGTACGGTGCAAAAAATCCACGGTCGTGGTGGATGAGATTTCATACTCAAACTGCCGGTTGTACACTAACTGCTCAGCAGCCTGAAAATAATATTGTCAGAACAGCATTCCAGGCGCTTGCCGGAGTGCTTGGAGGAACACAATCTCTTCACACAAACTCAATGGATGAAACTCTTGCACTTCCAAGTGAAAAAGCGGTGAAGATTGCTTTACGAACTCAACAATTGATCGCATATGAAACCGGTGTTATTAATACCGTTGATCCGCTTGGAGGCAGTTATTTTGTCGAAGCATTAACCGAAAAAATGGAAAGAGAAGCAAACGAAATCTTCGATCAGATTGATGCAATTGGCGGTGTTATTCCAGCGATTGAATCTGGATATTTCCAGAAACATATAGCCGATGCGGCTTACCGCTACCAGCTTGAAGTTGAAAGAAAAGAAAAAATTATCGTCGGTGTAAATGATTTTGTTGAAGAAAATAAACAGGTAGATATTCCAATATTAACAATCTCACCTGAAGTTGAAATTGCGCAGAAGAAAAGAATGGCAGAAATAAAACAAAGCAGGAATCAGCAGGCAGTTGAAAATTGTCTCGCCGAAATAAAAGATGCCGGATTAAATGGAAAAAATCTTATGCCCGTTTTTGTTAGTGCTGCGCAAAACTACGTTACTTTAGGTGAAATGGTTGGCGAACTGAAAGAGGTGTTCGGCACATACGAAGAAGTTGCAGTATTCTGATGTTATTAAATATCGTTAAACTTATCCGCGTACACCAGTGGGTAAAAAATATTTTTGTTTTTGTTCCTCTATTGTTCTCACTTCGTTTGTTTGCTGAGTCATATTTTCTTACAACTCTTTATGCATTCCTGATTTTCTGTCTCGCTTCGAGCACAATTTATGTTATAAATGATGTAATTGATATTGAAGCCGACCGTGCTCATCCGATTAAACAAAAACGTCCGTTGCCATCAGGAATGATTTCAAAAAAATCTGCAAAATTAATTATTGCAATGCTGATGATTATAATTGCAGCATTTCTTCCGAACTTTAATTATGAATTTATTTTCAGTGTAATAGGATTTATTATTTTAAATACAATTTATACATTTTGGTTTAAGCATATTGTAATTTTAGATGTGTTCAGTATAGCTGCAGGCTTTGCATTACGAGTGTTAGCCGGGGCATTTGTAATTATGGTGCCAATTTCCAGCTGGCTTTTGCTTACAACAATGTTCATCTCATTATTTCTCGGAGTGATGAAGAGGCATTCGGAATTAACTCTTGCACCTGAAGGAGAAAATTCCAAAAGCCGGAAAGTATTATCGCAATATTCATTAAATTTTGCAGACCAGATGGCAACAATAGCGGCAGCAGGGGTTATTATATGTTATGCACTTTATACTGTTGCTCCCAGGACGATAGCAATGTTCGGAACGGAAAATTTAATTTATACAACACCATTTGTTGTGTTCGGAATTTTCAGGTATATGTTTCTTGAATACAAAAGCGGAATGGGCGAAAACACTACAAAAATTATTGCAACCGACATCCCGATGATACTGACTGTAATTATCTATACTTCTGTTACTGTGCTGATAGTTTACAGAATTATTGGATAGCTAAAGTTGATTACGGTTAGACATCATATAGATCTATTAGTCATAATGCCGATTCTCGCTTCTTCCTCACCGGGCAAAAAAATGAAATCCCCGATAATAGAGCAGATGTCCTATTTTTTGTATCCGGTGGATCAGGAAAAAATAACGTTGATTTAAAAAATGTCAATACAGAACGCACATACTAAATATGAATGAAGAATTATTATTATTAATCATACTGATCTTTCTAAGTGCTTTCTTTTCAGGTACCGAAATTGCTTACGTTGTAGCAAACAAGATAAAAATTGAACTGAAAGCCAGGAAGAATAATATTGCAGCGATTCATTCAAAATATTTTATTGATCATCCGCAGATTTTTTTCACGGTTATATTAATCGGAAATAATATAGTCAACATTGCATTTGCTTCATTGAGTGCAATATTTTTAGCAGAACTTTTTGGACTAAACCAATTCACAATACTATTTATATCTTCTCTTACAATCCTTCTATTAGGTGAAATAGTTCCAAAATACTTTGCACACGAACTGGCGGAAAGAGGTGCATTGCTGACTGCCATCCCATTGAGAGGAGTTCTGTTTTTAATTTATCCGGTTGTGAAAGTATTTTCTGCACTATCAGATAGAATTACAAAGTCATCAAATCTTAAGGCCGACAATATCAGTCACCTGTTTGACAAAGAAGATCTGAAAACACTGGTTGAAGAAAGTAAAAAAGCCGGCGTAATGAGCAAACGGGACAGTGAATTGATCGGTAAAGTTTTTGAGCTTGGTGATCAGAGAGTTTATGAAGCAATGACCCCACGTATGGCAATAATTGGAATTGAAATTGATCAATCAATAAATGATGCAATTTCTCTATTTATATCATCAGGGTATTCAAAACTTCCGGTTTATGAAAATAATCTTGATAATATAAAAGGAATTATACTGGCAAAGGATGTCTTCAAGTCACCCACAAACATAAGCTCAATTTTAAGAGAGGTCAGTTTCATCCCTGAAACCAAAAAAAGTTTTGACGTATTGAATGAACTACTCGATAAGAAAGTTTCAATTGCTATTGTGATTGATGAACATGGCGGAACAGCTGGAATTGTAACAATCGAAGATATCCTCGAAGAGCTGTTTGGTGAAATAAAAGATGAGTACGACATTGAAGAAAACATCTGCAAAAAAATGAATGATGGCAGTTATATTATCAGTGGTGGTGTTGAAATTGATTATTTAAATGAAAAATATGATTTGAAAATTGAAGAAGGCGATTATGAAACAATTGCTGGTTTTATTACTTCAAAGCTGGGAAGAATTCCTGCACAGGGTGAAACTGTTACGATCGATAATTTTAAATTCTGGATTGCAAGAACTACCATACAGAAGATCGAAGTTGTCAGGCTTACACAAATTCACGAATAACCTTTCTCTGATATGAAGCACCAGCTAATTTTATTTGATGGAGTTTGCATCTTCTGCAACTTCTGGGTGGATTTTGTAATTAAAAGAGATAAAAAAGATATTTTCAGGTTTGCTGCACTTCAATCTGAAACCGGAGAGAAATATTTAAAACAATCCGGATTAAGCGTTGCTGATTTTAAAACCTTTGTTCTGATTGACGGAGAGAATTACTATACTAAATCGACCGCAGCATTAAAAGTTATCAGGGAATTAAAAAGCTGGTTAAAAATTTTTTATCCACTAATTATTCTTCCCCAGTTCTTCAGAGATTTTTTTTATGATTTAATTGCAAGAAACCGTTATAAAATTTTTGGAAAGAGAGATGTTTGCAGGATCCCGACTGCTGAGGAGAAGAAAAAGTTTTTATAACTTTGTCCCTTCAATCATTTTCCATTAAATTTGTGTGCGTTAAAATCTTATGATTTCCAACCGGAGTGGATTGCTTAATTTTTCTCTAGTTCATAAAGATCGAAGTTCAAAAGCCAGGGCAGGTTATTTTGATACTGCTCATGGCAGAGTTGAAACACCGATGTTTATGCCTGTTGGTACCCAGGGAACTGTAAAAGCTGTAAATAAAAATTTTCTTGAAGAAGATATTAAGGCACAAATCGTTCTTTCAAATACTTATCACTTGTACTTAAGACCAGGAGCAGATATTCTTGAAAAAGCCGGCGGACTTCATAAATTCATGAACTTGGAAAAACCGATTCTTACAGACAGCGGCGGTTACCAAGTATTCAGTCTTTCAGGTTTAAGAAAATTAACATATGACGGCGTTGAATTCAGCTCTCACATTGACGGCTCAAAGCATTTCTTCAGCCCGGAAAAAGTTATACAAATTCAGCGGAGCATCGGCGCTGATATAATGATGGTCCTGGATGAATGTACACCATTTCCGTGTGAATATGATTATGCTGTTAACTCGACAAAACTTACAAGTGACTGGGCAATTCTGAATAAAAAAGCTTTTGAAAATACAAAGTCTCTTTATGGATTTGATCAATTTTTATTCGGGATAATTCAAGGAAGTGTGTATAAAGATCTTCGCGAAAAATCTGCGATGGATTTGGGGAAAATTGATTTTGACGGTTATGCGATTGGAGGTCTTGCTGTTGGTGAACCTGCAAATGTAATGTATGATATAACAGATTTCACAACTGACTTAATGCCTGAAAATAAACCAAGATACCTGATGGGTGTCGGAAGACCTGAAAATATTCTTGAATCAATCGAAAGAGGAATTGATTTATTTGACTGTGTAATGCCGACACGAAATGCAAGACACGCGATTCTTTTTAGCTGGGAAGGTGTGCTCAATGTCAGGAATTCAAAGTTTAAAGATGACTTCAGCCGAATTGATGAAAATTGTGATTGCTTTACTTGTGCAAACTATTCAAGAGCTTATTTGAGACATCTGTTTAACGCAGGTGAAATTTTAGCGATGGAGCTTGCAAGCATTCACAACCTGCATTTTTATATTGAGCTTGTTTCGGAAGCGAGAAAGCAGATCATTAAAAATTCATTTAAAGAATGGAAAAATAAAATTATAAATAAAATATCATTAAAAAATAAACTGGAGGAATAATGGAACATCCGGCTTTTGACGGATTGGAACTAATAATTGCAATGGGTGGACAGCCTGGTGGAGAAGGCGGTGGCCTGGTAAGCACTTTGATAATGTTTGGTGCAATATTTTTAATTTTTTATTTTATGATTATCAGACCGCAGCAGAAGAGAGCGAAAGATAGAGATAAGCTTCTGGCAAATCTTGAAAAAGGCGATAAGGTTGTTACTAGCGGCGGAGTTCACGGCGTTATTGCAGGGTTGGATGAAAAAACTGCTTTACTGCAAATCAGTGATAATGTTAAAATTAAAATTGAAAGATCTGCAATTACCACTGTACTTCCGAAATAGTATTAATAACATCTTTACCTTCGGGAGATCATTTTTCTAAACTTCAAGAGACTTTAACAAGTCTCTTTTTTTATTTATATAGCTACATACGAAATGAAACCTTACTCAGAATAATAATTATAAACTAAAAATCAGGGAATAGACAAAGTGAAATTTATCACCCGGTTACTGCTACTCGTTATTTTGTTGAGTTCAATCTCTCTTGCCCAGCAAAAAATTTACGTGGCATATATCGATGGAGAAATAGACCTTGGTTTATCTCCATACATAAGAAGAGTAATTTCAGAAGCAGAAAAAAATAATGCCTCAGCAATAATATTCAAGATAAATACATTTGGCGGAAGAGTTGATGCTGCAACGCAAATTAAAGATGCAATTATCGGGACGGATATTTTAACCATTGCATTTATAAATAACCGGGCAATTTCTGCCGGAGCATTAATCGCAATCTCCTGTAAAAAAATTATAATGGTTCCTGGCAGTTCAATCGGTGCAGCGACTGTGGTTGATGAGGTGGGTGAGAAAGTCGGTGAAAAATATCAATCTTATATGCGTTCCGAGATGAGATCAACTGCTGAAAGAAACGGCAGAAGAACCGACATTGCAGAGGGAATGGTGGATGAAAGAATTGTTGTTCCGGGCATAGATGATTCAACACAGTTGATTACTCTGACATCAAATGAAGCATTCGAAAATGGATTTGCCGATACACTTTTTGAAAATATTAATGAAGTTTATTCCTACTTCGGACTTGAGAGTGCAGAAGTAATTGATGTGTCTCCAAATTGGGCTGAAGATGTCGTCCGGTTTCTGAATAATCCAATCATCTCATCAATATTAATTATGATTGGTTTCTTCGGTTTGTTTGCTGAGATAAAATCTCCGGGCTGGGGTGTTCCGGGAACGGCAGGCTTGATTGCACTTGCATTATTTTTTGGTTCGTCATACATACTTCAGCTTGCTTCAATGATTGAAATAATTATATTCATAGCAGGGGTCGGCTTGCTTGTCCTGGAGGTTTTTGTAATTCCAGGATTCGGGATTGCAGGTATCGGAGGAATTTTGTTAATAATCGCTTCCTTATTTTTAGCATTAATTGGGGGCGATCCGTTTTTAGACTTTGAGGATGTTTCAATGGCAATAATACAATTATCTGCTGCACTAATATTAGCTTTAATTCTTATTTTTTTGCTCGCAAGATTTCTGCCGAAGTCTTCAATATTCAAAAAATTTATTTTATCAGTTGAAGAAAAAACCACAGAGGGATTCACTTCACGTGAAATTTCTTCTGAACTTCTAGGTGCAAAAGGGATTGCACTCACTACTCTCCGGCCTGCAGGTACAGCAGAGATTAACGGAAAACGTGTCGATGTCGTAACAGATTCAGAGTATATTGAGAATGGAAAGAACATTGAAGTAATTAAGGTTGAAGGTATGAAAGTTTTAGTAAGAGAAATTAAATCTTAGAGATAACATTACTGAGGCAGTTTGTAAGCTGCCCCATAAATAATGACTGATTGAAATTTATTATTCATACAAACCTTACTACAACAGCTCCAGAATACTTTTATTTGTTACAATCTCATGCCGGCTTCCTTTACGTATTCCCTGGGGAGAAGGCATTTCCATCCTGAAAGAATTTTCAAGCCGTGTTTGCGTATCACTTTTCTGAACTAATCCTTTCGATAAGTTAAAATATATTTTACCGCTCGCTGTTGAAACCGGCTTATCGAAATCATAATTAACTCCTTGCTCGCTGTACTTTGTTTCACCTTCAACAGTTGTGACGATCATTCCATTAATGACAGCGAGTTTTTCATCATTAAACATTTCCAGGTTTTCTATTTTATA
>DATDOL010000210.1:0-4702 GCA_035293265.1 Ignavibacteriaceae bacterium
ACTGTTCTGCATATCCCGCTCACAAGTTGGTAAGTTTCTCTGAAAAGTTTCCAAACATCGACCAGCGGAATGGAAAAATAATGATCGGCTCCGGTATTGCGTGCAACAAACATATAATAAGGAATACAACCCAGATTAACTTGTTTACGAAGCATTTCTGCCCAAACCTGCGGCGAGTCGTTTATATGTTTTAAAACCGGCGATTGGGTTCTTATTACAGCACCGGTTGAAAGGATTCTTTCAATTGCTTCTGCTACTGAAGGGTGCTGCAGTTCTTTTGGGTGGTTGAAGTGGGCCATAAACGCTAAGTGCTTGCCTGCGTTTTTTACATCTTTAAAAAGTTTGAGCAGGTCATCAGCAGCATCATCTGTTAAAAACCGGAAAGGCCAATAAGCAAGCGCTTTCGTACCTATCCTAATGTTTTGGAGATTATTAATATCTGCTTCAAGTAGCGGTCTTATGTAGGCTTCAAGTATTTTTGTTTTCATTATTAATGGATCTCCGCCTGTGAAAAGCACATCGGTGACTTCCGGATTGTCAGCAACGTATTTTACAAGATGTTCAGCCTGGTTGGAAGCAAACTTGAGTTCATTCATTCCAACAAACTGGGGCCATCTGAAACAGAATGTGCAATAGGCGTGACAAGTTTGCCCCTGTCCAGGAAAAAACAGGACAGTCTCTCTGTACTTATGCTGCATACCAAAAATTTTTTCTCCATCCATTTGTGGAACATTATGATCAAGCTGTCCCGCTGGGTGAGGATTTAGTTCAAGTCGGATTTCATCGGCAACAGCTTTTATCTCACTTTTTGAAGCGCCGTTTTTTATCAGCTTCTTTATTTTTTCGTAATGATGTAATCGAAGCATTTCTCTACGGGGAAAGGTTAAAGTAAAAATTGGGTCGTTGGGCACTCTTTCCCAATTAATCAGGTTATCTACAACATAGTTGTTGGTTTTGAATGGCAATACGGAACCCACTATATCGATTGCTTCTATTAAATCCTCAGGAAGATTGGCTATCTGCGGGAGTGTTTTATAATTGTGCAGCATATAAGATTTGTAATTCATAGTAACCTCTTTTTATTACTGATTCTTATGTTACGCATCGAAGCTTCTAAATATTACACATTTTATTTCAAGTTTAAAATAATTTTACATTATTTCAAGGCATAAGAAAAAAAACTTTAACCAGTTCTCTTTTTGAAATTGGTGAGTACTCCCGCGTTGATCTGGAAGATATGAGAATATTGGAGTGAACAGAGAATTCTAAATGGACTCCAGATGACTTAATAATTAGATTTTTCCGCTTTCTTGTTCCGACCAAACTGAAATATACTTGTTGAACAGATTTGATTTTGAAACGAACCCAAGATATTTGCCCTGTTGTGTTACAGCTATATTCCAGATGTTTTTTTCTTCAAAAATATCCAGGATCTTATTGATGTCGGAATTTAGCTCAATAGAATAAAAATTTGGATTCATAATTTCATAAGCTAATAATACATCATATACTTCTGAATTTAACATAATATTTCGAACATCATCAAGAGTTATTACACCCAATAGCTTTTCCATTTCATCTATAACCGGGAAAATGTTTCTTTTAGAAGCAGCAATCTTATTCATAAGATTTCCGATTGTCATATTTGGGTGAATTTTTAAAAAATCGGTTTCGACCAAGTCAATGATATTAATCTGCTGAACAAAATACTTTTCTTTTTCAGACCTAAACTCAATTCCTTTCGTTGCCAATTGAGTTGTATAAATTGAGTAAGGATGAAAATATCTTGAAATAAAAAATGATAGTGCGCTTACAATCATTAATGGTACAATCAAGCTGTAGCCGCCAGTGACCTCAGCAATAAGAAAAATACCTGTTAAAGGTGAGTGCAATACTCCGCTTAGTATTCCTGCCATTCCTACAGCAATAAAATTTGGATGATTAAGTTCGATAATGCCGAAATATTTCATCAAGTTAGCCAGCAGGAAACCTGTAAACGCACCAGTAAACAAAGATGGAGCAATAATACCTCCATTTCCACCAGAGTTTAGAGTAATAGATGTCGCAATAACTTTTGAAAACACAATTAGAATAGCAAACAAAATTATTGCAATATCCTGATTAAGAATTTTCAGCATCAAATTATCACTACTTATTACATCATATTTGCCAGATAACAGATTCATTATGCTGTTATACCCCTCTCCATAGAGAGGAGGAATGAGAAATACTAATGCACACAAAATAAGTCCACCTACTAATGCTTTTATAATTTTATTAGAATATTTATCAAATATTTTTTCAGAGAAGAAAGTGATCTTTATTATATACAATGAAATAAAACCACATAGGATTCCTAACACAATATAGTACGGTACTGCCTCAAGTATCCATCCTTCTGTAACGAGATAAAACAATTGTCCACTGTATAAAAACTTTGACAAAACTGCTGCAGATGCTGAAGCAATTAGTAATGGGATAAAAGAGGAGATAGAAAATTCTGGTAGAAGTACTTCAAAAGCAAAAATAACACCGGCAATCGGACTATTAAATATTGCTGAAATACCCGCTGCCGATCCACAGGCAAGCAATAAAGTTCGAGTCTGATAGTTGAATCGGGCTTCTTTAGCAACATTAGAACCAATGGCTGCACCCGTAACTACGATTGGAGCTTCTAAACCCGCGGAGCCGCCTAATCCGATTGTAATTCCGCTTGTAATAAGATGAGAAATTAAATCCTGCTTCGGTATATCTGAGGATTTCCTAAGAATAGTGTAGATGACATTGCTCAATCCTATAGTCAGCTTTCCATTGAAAAAAAGTTTAACTATAACTACTGATAAAATAATTCCAAAAAGAGGAGTAAATGGTATAAAATAATCCAGTCCTAGTTCTTGAAATAATTTTGTGGGTTCCTGCTGAAAAAAATGCACTATATTTTTTAGTGCAACGGCAGCTAATCCTGAGGTAATTCCAACAGCGATACTTGAGAGAATGATAAAAGTCTTGAACTCAACTCGCTGTCGAAGAAATGTTATTACTTTTCTAAAATATAATTTAAAATTTATCCTAAAATATTTAATCCAGAATTTCATTTTCCTGAGTTCAGTTACTCTAAAGATAAAAAAATCCATTATCTTTTCTTCATTGAAAAGATAAAAGTTTAATAATAAAAATCTTATCATAGTGAGGGTTTTATATTTTGCTAAATAAGAAAAACCTCCATGCTCCAATTACTACCGCTAATCATAAATAGCTTGAATTTCCTGAACGGACTTGATAAGTTCACTTTAAAATAAAGCTCTTGCTCTTAAACAAAATTAATAACCATCAACAAATTAAGGAGGTATGTATGCGAAAATTATTTTCAAAAACAGGAGTAATATTAATATCGCTCCTGTCAGTATTTATAATTTTTTCGGGTTGTACAAAAAAAGAAGATGAGGGAAAAGTCGCTGTAACGACAGTATCTTCAGAAGCAAAAGATGAGTTTATAAAGGGCCGTGATCTATTCGAAAAACTACGTCAGCGCGAATCACTTCAATATTTTGAAAGTGCTGTTGCAAAGGATAATAAATTCGTAATGGCATATTACTATCACTCACTTGCTAATCCTACAACGAAGGGATTTTTTGAAGATTTAGATAATGCTATGACTAATCTTGACAACGTTTCAGAAGGGGAAAGATTAATTATGTTAGCGTTGCAAGCCGGCGTCGATGGAAATCAAAAAACGCAGGAAGCGCATCTGAAAAAATTAGTTGCGCTTTATCCAAATGATGAACGGGCGCACGGGCAATTAGGTCAGTTCTATTTTGGTCAGCAGGATTATGAGCTTGCTGTTCAGTATCTTAATAAATCTACTGAAATAGCTCCCGATTATTCATCATCTTACAATATGCTCGGTTACTCATACAGGAACCTTGAAAATTATGCTGAAGCAGAAAAAGCATTTAAGAAGTACATCGGGTTGATTCCCGATGATCCGAATCCATATGACTCTTACGCAGAAATGCTTTCAAAGCAAGGAAGATATAAGGAATCAATAGTTCAATATAAAAAGGCTTTGGAAATAAATCCTGATTTCTTTGCTTCGCATATGGGAATATCCAACAATCTTACTTATCTGAACCGGTATGCTGAAGCAAAAGAGAATTGCGATAAAAGTTATAATCTCGCCAAGGATGATGGTGAAAGACGTTTTGCACTTTTCACAAAGACTGTTGCTTGTGTTGATGAGGGCGATATTGATGGTGCCATGGAAGAGATGCAAAAACAATTTAATCTTGGAAAGAATATTGATGATGCCGGTGCAATGAATGGCGATTTGATTGCAATGGGAAATATTCTTTTCGAAGCCGGGAGATATGATGAAGCAAAATTAAAATATGACGAAGCTTTGGTGGTTATGGAAGGGTCCAATTTATCTGAAGAGGTAAAAGAAACTTCAAGAAGACTTGATGTTTACAACCGTGGAAGAATTGCATTAATGACGGGTAATATTGAAGACGCAAAAAAACTTGCTGAAGAATTCAGCATGCGTGCAAATAATGCCAACAATACTTTTCAAATCTGGCAAGCTCATTACCTGAATGGATTGATCGCTTTACAGGAAAAGAATTTCAAAGTGGTTATAAGCGAGCTTGAAAAATCTAATCTTCAGAACCCACAAACGTTTTATTATATGGCGATGGCTTATTCA
>DATDOL010000211.1:0-4913 GCA_035293265.1 Ignavibacteriaceae bacterium
AGGAATTAATGTGATTTTCAATAGCGTGTATTTTATTGATTCTCTTATTGGATGGACTGCTAACCTTGGTAGAAGACCGCATAAGAGTACAGATGGGGGTGATAACTGGATTGAGCAAATAAATTTGAATATTTGGGAGAGTAGAGAAATCTATTTTAGGGATTCATTAAATGGATTTATTATAAATGGTATTCTTGACCTACTAAGATCAACAAACAGTGGAACTAATTGGTTTATTCAATTAAACTCACAATACGTAATTAGAACATTTGGCTGGCTATCAGCATCGCACGGATTTATCATTGGCGATGGCGTTTATGAAACAAATGATAGCGGTGATTCATGGAGTGAAATTTTGGAATTAAGGAATGTAGGGTTAAGAAAATTAAATTCACCTAAAAATTATATCGGATATTCCACTGGTAATCTAGGACTTATTTATCAATATATAGATACCTCTATAGTTCCTGTTGAATTAATCTCTTTCAGTGGTTTCTATGAGAATGAGAAAATAATATTACTGTGGACAACTGCTTCGGAACTAAACAACAATGGTTTCGAAATTCAGAAATCTGTTGATGAGGAAAACTGGCAACCGATCAGTTTCGTAGAAGGGAAAGGGACATCTTCAGAATACAATAGTTACGATTTTGAGGATACTTATGTAAGTAACGAAAAAAACTATTATCGTCTTAAACAAATAGACTTCGATGGAACATATACTTATTCAGATATTATAACTGTTTATAGTATGGACCTTCCACTAACTTTTGAACTTTTTCAAAACTATCCCAACCCTTTTAACCCAACTACAACAATAAAATATGATCTGCCAAAATCAGGAAATGTTGAGTTGGTGATTTATGACATTCTCGGAAGGAAAGTAAAGTCCCTTGTAAACGAAACCAAAGAAGCAGGCAGGTACGAAGTCAAATGGGATGCTTCAAACTCTGCGAGTGGAGTTTATATTTATCAACTAAGAACTGAAAATTTTATAGATACAAAAAAGATGATTCTGATTCGATAGTGATATTAAGTGAGACTCATACGACAATTGCCGGACGAGTCTCCCCCGTTAAATGAAATCATTTCAAATCTTATAATCTCATAAACATTGGCTGTATTTTTCACCGATCTTCATTAACTTTCCCATAAAAAGATTCAGTTATTACGTACTTTAGCAAATATGAAAATCGGCAGGTACACTTTAAAAATTATTAAGTCGGGATTTTTTGCACTCGACGGCGGTGCTATGTTCGGAATAGTTCCTAAACCGCTTTGGGAAATTACAAATCCACCTGATTATGCTAACCGGATTAAGCTGGCAACAAGAAATCTTCTGTTGTCAGATGGAAGCAGGAAAATTCTCATCGACACAGGAATGGGAACTAAATGGAATAAAAAAATGAAAGAGATTTATTCCATCTCCGAAGAAATAACAATAGAATCTGCTCTTGCCGATAACGGAGTGAAAGCGGAAGATATAACAGATGTAATCCTGACTCATCTTCATTTCGATCATACCGGCGGCTCAACAAAAAATGAAAACGGAAAAGTGATTCCAACTTTCCCAAATGCGAAGTACTATGTGCAAAAACAAAACTTCGATTGGGCAATCAATCCTTCGGATCGCGACAAGGGAAGTTATCTGAAAGAAAATTTCTCTTCTCTTTTTGAAGAAGGTGTTCTGGAATTCACAACCGGCGATGAAGAATTTGATGATGAAATTAAAATGATTGTAGTTAACGGTCATACATTTGGCCAGCAGTTAATTAAAATCAGCGATGCTGTAAATACTTTTCTATACTGCTGCGATCTTTTTCCGACTGTTTCTCACATCCCCATTCCTTATGTAATGGGCTACGATCTTCAGCCGTTGGTTACAGTTAGTGAAAAACAAAAAATACTCCGCCAGGCAGTTGATGAAAACTGGAGGCTGTTTTTTGAGCACGATCCTGATACTGCTTATGTAACTTTGAAAGAAACTGATAAGGGAATAAGAGCCGATGAAAAATTCAAAAACTTCGGATGAACTGCTGCAGGATGGTTTTGAAAAAATCTGCCATCTGAATTCACTTCAGGAATATCGCGGTAAAAGATTTATTATCAACGATACACAAGTTGCGGTCTTTAAAATTGATGGAGAGATTTTTGCATTATACAATATCTGTCCTCATCAACAAACAGCTTTAATTTATGATGGATTGATTGAAGACGGATGTGTAGTGTGTCCTGCTCACGGCTGGATGTTCAATCTTCGCACCGGTAAAAAACCAACAGGAAGCAATGGTCTGCAAGTTTATCCTGTTGAACTTGTAGATGATGAAATCTTTATTAAAGTCGCTCCAAAAGCACTGAGATGGTAATTGTCTTATCAAAATAAAATCACAAACGACATTGTAATTCAGAAAGCCAAAGCAATTGGATTCGATCTTGTTGGTTTTGCAAAAGCTGAAATCCTCTATACGGAAAC
This sequence comes from Ignavibacteriaceae bacterium, assembly GCA_035293265.1. Lineage (GTDB taxonomy): Bacteria > Bacteroidota > Ignavibacteria > Ignavibacteriales > Ignavibacteriaceae > DATDOL01. The sequence continues at coordinate 2,474 of DATDOL010000211.1, forward strand.
AGAAAAACTTAATGAATGGCTGAGTCTTGGTTATCAGGCTGGAATGGATTATATGGAAAAGAATCTTGATAAGAGAAAAAATGTTAAAAATATTTTAAACGGAGCAAAAAGTATTATTTCACTTGGACTGAATTATCACACTGAAGAAAATTATTCTGATGATGAGCTTATAAAATCAAAACAAGCAGGAAAAATTTCTCGATATGCCTGGGGAAAAGATTATCATCTCGTGATCTGGAAATTGCTGAATGAACTTGAAAATTCATTAAAGGAAATTGATCCAATATTTGAATCACTCTCTTATGTTGATACCGGACCAGTAATGGATAAAGCCTGGGCAGTTCGATCGGGAATCGGATGGCTCGGCAAACATACTAATGTAATCAACAGGGAATTAGGCAGCTGGATTTTTCTTTCCAACATAATCTGCAACTATGAGTTTGAATATTCTTCTCCAATTCCAGATTTCTGCGGCTCTTGTACAGCGTGCATCGAAGCTTGTCCGACTGGAGCAATTGTTCAAAAATATGTTGTTGACTCGAATAAATGTATTTCTTATCTCACGATTGAAAACAAGAATGAAATTCCGGACGTATTTAAAGACAAATTCGATAACTGGCTTTTTGGTTGCGATATTTGCCAGGATGTTTGTCCGTGGAATTTAAAGTTCACTGAACTCACACACGTAAAAGTTTTTTATCCCCTTCAAAAAGAATTGCAAGTAGACGAAGTTCTTATGATGAACGAAGAAGAATTCAAGGAAAAATTTCAAATCTCTCCGGTTAAACGAGCAAAACTAAAAGGACTTAAACGGAATGCATCATTCTTAAAGCACTGATTAGTGAACTTAGTCACACCCGGCTTAACTACTGAATCTTTTGTAAATTTGCAGTATCAAATCCATAGTTTATTTAAGAATTTTGTTCATAATCTATTTAAGGATATAAATAAATGTCTGATAATCATCATAAAGTAATAATAATAGGATCGGGTCCTGCAGGATTCACAGCAGCTCTTTACAATGCAAGAGCAAACTTGAAGCCAGTAATCTTTGAAGGAATGCAGCCGGGCGGGCAACTAACAATTACCACCGAAGTTGAAAATTATCCGGGCTTCGAGCATGGAATTCAAGGTCCGGAACTTATGGATGTAATGAGGAAACAGGCTCAAAAATTTGGTGCGATAAGTATCTTCAAAGAAATTACAGAAGTTGATTTTTCCAAAAGACCTTTCAAATTAAAATCGTATGAAGAAGAATACTTTGCCGATGCCGTTATAATTGCAACAGGTGCTTCCGCAAAACTGCTCGGACTTGAAGGCGAAAAAAATTATATGGGTTATGGTGTTTCAGCTTGCGCAACTTGTGACGGTTTCTTTTTCAAAAACCAGATAGTACTTGTAATTGGCGGCGGAGATACGGCGATGGAAGAAGCAAATTATCTGACAATTCATGCAAGTGAAGTTACAATTGTTCACAGGCGTGAAGGTTTCAGAGCTTCGAGCATTATGTTGGAAAGAGCGAAGAAGAATCCTAAAATAAAATTTATGCTCAACAAGACCGTTAAAGACATTGTCGGAATTCAACAGAATGGAACAAAAAAAATGACCGGTGTTATTCTTGAAGATACAGTTGATCATTCAGTTCAGGAATATAAAGCAGATGGTTTGTTTATCGGTATTGGTCATAAACCAAATACCGATCTTTTCAAAGGTCAGCTTGATATGGATGAAGTTGGTTATCTGAAAGTAAAACCAGGTTCAACTTACACTAACATCGAAGGAGTTTTTGCTGCTGGTGATGTTGCTGACAGTAAATATCGTCAGGCGGTTACTGCAGCTGGCACTGGTTGTATGGCTGCACTTGACGCTGAAAGATGGTTGGAAGCACAGGAATGAAAAAATTAAGAATGTAGATAATTCCATCAAGTGAATCTTTATGTCAGTCTGAGCTTGCCTGCCTGCTGGCAAGGCAGGTCGAAGACTGACTTTATAAAATTGATGTCACACTTCGACAGGCTCAGAGTGACATCAATGATAAACCTTAAAGATAAAACTTTTTCCTAACCAGGGTGACTGGCATTATATTTTTCCCTCAGTTTATTCCCCGAAAGATTTGCTACAACAAATCCCATTCCTGTTCCCACAAAAAGCAAAAGTGGAACCCAGAAATCTTTTTGCCCGTTTTGTTCAAGCATCAATCCAAAACCAAGACCTAAACCAAAGAAAATACTTATCACTCCAATTTTGAACAAAAAGAAAGGATCTCTTTTCTGAGCGAAGAATTGTTTTATTTCTTCCGCGGATAATCCTTTTTCTATTAATAATTGTCGTTCTCTGGAACGGTAATAAATAAAGGTTACCAAAATTAATCCGAGGACAAGAAACATTACTATTGGAATAAATACAGCAACTACATTTTCCATTTTAAACTCCTGTTTTT
>DATDOL010000212.1:0-7526 GCA_035293265.1 Ignavibacteriaceae bacterium
AGAATTGAATTTGTTCCTACGCCACTGTGTGCGATCCATCCATTAGCCGTCAAATTGCTTCCCGTCGCATATTCAAAGTTCTCTATAATCGGTAATGAAGGAGCATTATCAGTTGCAATACTGAATTGTGGTACACTTCCATCCGTTTTATAATTGATTAGTGTGCCGGAGTTCGTGTAAGGGAAAATTTTAAAGTAATAGGTTGTAGCTGAATTCAAACCAAATGTTTTAGCTTGAATTCCCTGCGCAACATTCTGCACAAAAAGTGAATTAGACTCAGATACTCCATCTACCGGAACAGCTATTGAATCAAAATGGAATGGGCTTCCTTTAATTAAATAACCATCTGGTGTTGTACTACCAATGGCATCTAACCAGTTTAAGTTTATATAATAATATGAAGGTGTTCCAAGAACTCCTGAAAAATTTGTGACATGATTAGTCGGTTCGGGTTTTGTTACAAATCCGTTGCAGGTTACATTTTGAGTAGGTGCACCACCACCAGCATTGGTGATTAATTCACCATTATAAGCCCCACCTTGTAAACCAACTTTAAGCCTGACATAAATGGTTGTTGCACCTAAAGTCCCGCCGGTATACGGAACGTTTAAGTTCGTACCAAAGGTTATATCGTTTAGAGATACTTCATAATTAGTTGAACCGGTTACTGTAATATTATCTGCAGCAGGTGTAAGATTACTACCACTCAAACTATAACTTTGTGAAGCCGAGGGACCTGCACCTTCTAAATATGAGAAACCAGATAAAGTTGATGGCACTGTATTAATGAGTGGTGTACCAGACGGTGGAAAAATTTCGGACCAGTCTGTAGCAACCCTAATTCCATCTATCGAAGCGTTTGGTGTAGTATTAAAACCTTGTCTCACGGCAAAACGAGCAACTTCTGCTAAATCTATTCCCGCTGTTTGATTTAAATCTGCAACTGGTTGGGAACCATCTACCGGAGGATTAATCCAAAGTGAAACAATATCATTAACAGTTCCGGTAATCACCTGATAACTCATAACGATGAGATAAGTTGTTCCTATATTTAAGTCAGTTGTAGACCATACCGCCGAAGCATTTGATGAACTGGCTCTTAAACCAATTTGAAAAGTGTTAGCTACTGTACCCAACCTGATAGATACTCTTGAATTGAGAGCAGTAGTACTGGTACTCGGTAAGTATGCAATAAAATAATCACCTGTAGTGCTGCTATTAAGTGCTAATCCTGTTGTATTCGTAATATTGACCAGGAATGCGGAATAAGTAGTTGTCCCTTCACCTTGTGTTGTAAATTGTCTATATGCATCCTCTGCAGAAGTTCCAACAGAGATAATATCTATTTTATTAAATAATCCTGATGATTGATAACCCGAATATGACAAACTACCGCTGGTTACTTGTATAAAATTTCCCGTTCCTGAAAAATTAACCCAATTACCTGCACTTACTGTAGTTAATTGACCTGTTGAATAATCAAAATTTTCATCCCAGAATAATGTTTGAATGGAGAATGTCAGACCACTTACTTCTACCGGAATTCCACTCCCACTATCCCAGCTAAATATCCTTGTGTAAGGTGTAACTGTATTCTTCCAGCTTATATTAAAATTCTCCGAGCTGAAAGATGCTGCAGAAGTTTGTAATCTAAATCTATACAGACGTAAACTTTCATCGGATTGTATAGTTCCGTTTGCACCTGGCATGTTTGATGAGGTTCTTAAAATATTCGGGCTAGTTATTAAAGCCGAAGGCGGATATGCACCCGCGGAAAAATCACTGTAACCTGGTACAAGTGAAAATGTTGGTGTTCCACCATTTAAAATTGCCTGATCATAATTCCAGGCAAAACTTCCATTGCTGTAAGTCCAGTTCGTTCCACCGGTATTTTTGATAAATACATCAAATGTTAGTGAACTGGGTGATTCGAAAATGATATTTGTTACAACAAGTTCACACTGCTGTGAGTAATTAGTTTTACATAGTATAACAACTAAGAGCAGTGTTATTGTTAAGTAAAGAGTTTTCATTTTATCCTCCAAAAAAATTATGAAAATATCGGTTGCTGATTAATTATTCGAATTATTATATAATATAAAATAACAAAGTAATATTTTCTGAAAATGACTTTAATATTATTATTCTGTTAATAAAAATTTTTAATATCCTCAGATAAAAATCCTGGCGGAGTTTTTCTCTCTGCATTTAGAATATCATTTATAAAAACAAGGTTTAGATCCTCAATCTCGGTAATCAAATCACCATTCAAATCAGATTGAATATAACCTGTCGCTCCATTAACATTTGCGGTATAGACAGAGTTCACATCTGTAGAATTCACTAATCCATCCTGGTTTACATCGCCGGTATAAATGCACCACTTGCTGCCAACGAGCTTTAAGTTGTTGCCGTATGCTTTATCTGATCCTGTTGTGAAATCATAAGTTAAAGTGTTTGAGCTGAAGGTTTGAGGTGTTGAACTCCAGGTTTCAATTGCATTCCGATGCTTTATAATAATATAATATGGAACTCCATTAACTGCGTTTGAAAAACTTCCCGAGCCTTGTCCTTCGCTATCTAATAAAATTTTAGTCTGATCAACCAGGGAGTAGGGAAGGGAAGTGTTTCTGAGCTGGACTGTAACTGAATCGGAGATCATAGCAACACCGTTATATAATCCTTCAATTAAAATTTTTATTGATGAAAGTTCGACAGGTATAATAAAATACTCAGACTCTAATTTATAGAATCCGTTTCCCTGTGCAGCAAATTGTGTCATTGAATCTACTGAAATTACTTGATAACCTGTTGACGGAATGGTAATTGGTACCCATGTTAAACCTGAATTTATTGAACGCCAACTACCGGGTGAAGTAGAATAACTATTAACTAAAATTATATTCCCATCGGTTGGTTGAATATGAACTCCCCACATATTTATTCCAGTAAAAGCTGGCTGTAAATTCCAGGTTTCGCCATAATCAGTAGATTTTAATAACCCACCTCCGCCGCTCCATTTTGTTGCCCAAGCAACCCCCGGGTTTGTATAATCCACTGAAATAGTCGGTATTTCGCCGCTGGTTGCGAATTTTTGAGACCAGTTTAATCCGTAATTCGTACTTTTAAAAATTCCGGTGCCATTATCTCCAATTAAAATAATGCTTGTATCGGGAAAGACTTCTATATCGCAGGGCGCTGAATTGGGTCCGAAGCTACTTGCAATCGTTGTCCAGGAACTTCCGAAATTTGTGGATTTTTTAAAGTTGACTCCAATCATTGTGTATATATGATTCGGGTTAGAAGGGTCTTGTGTTATAGGTATTCCAAAGAAAGACATCTGACCTTCATCATTGGTAAGAGTCCAGCTGGTTCCGTCATTGGTTGTTTTATAAATTTTATCGTTTGGTGAAGATTCAATAGCGACTATGAATGTACCGGGATTAGAGTCATCAAGAATAATACTTTTTATTTCAGAAGCTCCGGGAACTAATGTTCCGGTTATTGAAAAAGTTTCACCTCTGTCAATACTCTTATAAATCACATTGTCAGAGCCGTAATAAACGATATTGGGAGCCAGTGAATTATAATCTACCGGACCGCCAAGACTACTTCCAGATCGCTTCTGTACCCATTGATATGCAGGCTGAGAGATTAAAGCAGTTGTAAAAAGTAAAGTTGTAAAAACAATTAAGAAATATTTCATTAATGCTCCTTTATAATTTTACATTATTTTCTAAAAATTCAATTATTTAAAAACCTGGCGGAGTTTTCCTTTCGACTCCTGATATATTATTTATGAAAACGATATAGAGATCTTCTATCTCAATAAACAGATCCCCATTTAAATCAGTTGAAATATATCCGGTTGAACCTTCTATATTATCCGAGTAAACTAAATTCAAATCAGTTGAGTTCACCGTACCATCCTGATTTACATCCCCGCCATAAATACACCATTTGGTTCCAATCAATTTTAAATTATTTCCATAGGCTTTATCCTGCCCGGATGTAAAATCATAAATTAATGTACCTGAGCTAAAATTTTGAGGTGTTGAACTCCAGGTCTCTATAGCATTACGGTGTTTTATTACGATATAGTATGGTGTTTCATTGGCTGCATCAAAAAATATTCCCGACCCTTGTCCGTTGCTGTCAATAAAAATTTTTGATTGGTCAATTAAATTAAAGGGAGGAAATGAACTTCTTAATTCAACAGTAATTGTGTCACTTGTCATAGACGTCCCGTTATAAAATCCTTCGATCAAAACATTGAGTGAGGTAATTTCAACAAAAGAATTAAAATCTATAAATGCCTGGTAAACACCACGGCCATGAGTTCCGGCACGAAGCATTTTATTAACAGGTGAATAGTCGAGATGCATAATAACAGTGTTTGGTAATCCAGTTTGAATTTCAATCCAATCAATACCATTATTTTCAGTTAGAAAAACTCCGATATCGGTTGCAGCAAAATATGTATTTGGTGACCCTGAATTTTCTGTAAAAATCAATAAATCATTAACTGGTGTATCGGGAAGATTTCCGTGAATCGATGTCCACAAACTTCCACCGTTAGTTGATTTGTAAATTTTATTAGTGCTGAATCCTGAAAAGGTAATCAATACCTGGCTTGCATCGGAAGGATGAACATATACAGAAGTAATTGTTCTGTTGGGAAGACCTGTTGAAACATTTGTCCATGTAACTCCTTCATCTGTCGATTTAAAAACCTGGCTTCCTGAGGTTGCAAACATCATGCTTGGATTCGTTTTACTCTGTGCTAATTCCCTGATTGCATTAGTACCATTAACATTTCCTGAAATTGCCGACCAGCTGCTTCCATTGTTTGTAGATTTATACACTCGTTGTCTTGCTGTGTAAAAAATTCCAGAGGTAGATGGATGATGAATGATAGGTGCAACCCAGGCTCTGTTTTCAGTACTGCTCAAACCTGAAGTTGCAGCGATCCAGCTTACACCTCCGTTTGTAGTTCTAAAGACACCATTATTTTGCGTTTCACCCAGGATGAAATTTGAATCAAATGGATTAAAACAAACTTCACCGCCATCTCCACCGCGCGCTGCTGTCCAATTCAGAGTGGAGTCGGTCCTTTGTGTTCCGTTGTCCTGAGTGCCGCCAAGAATTCTGCTTGGTAAGAATGGACTTGATGCGATTCTATAAAACTGAGTCAGCGTTAAACTCTGATTTAAGTTGGTAAATGAATTGCCGTTATTTGTTGATTTCCAGATTCCACCATCGTTGCAAGAAATAATTGTGTTTTGGTCCGTTGGATGATACAGGAGATAATGCTGATCCACATGAACATTGCCGCCTGTATATCCATTTGTAATATTTGAAAAATTAATTCCGTCTGTTGTTCTGTAAATGTCGATTGTTCCAATAAAAACATTGTTGGGATTTTTAGGATTGATCAGGCAATAAAGATCATACCATGCCTGACCTGCCTGTTCTGAAAATCCTGAAGGCATCGTCATCAAACTCCAGTTTACTCCGTGGTCTGCTGACTTATAAACGTTCACCACACCTGAACCATAAACTGCAGCCCACATGATAGAAGGATTAGATTGAGCTATATCAAAATTTGTTCGTGAGCCGGAACCTATTCCAGCTGCTCCATAAGTTGAAAAAGCAGTTCCACCATTTATCGATCTTTGTATACCGATTCCGGAACCTACTGCAAAAGCTGTATCTCCAGTTGGAGAAAATACAATATCATCAACTCTGCCTGATAAAATCTGAGACCAGCTAATACCTGAATTGGTGCTTCGGTATAAACCATTCGTACCCAATGCTGCAAGTATTTGTGTAGTATTATTTGGCCGTATTTTAATTCTGGCAAAGTATGTAGTTGAAGGAAGACCAGTTGTAATATTTGACCAGGTAGAACCACCGTCCGTAGATTTTAGTATGCCTCTTCCGTAATAAGACACTATAGAATAAGTTGCTTCTCCTGTCCCTGCATAAATAATTTCAGGATTAACAGGATCGATAGCAATTGCACCAATCGCTAATGAAGCTTGATTATCTGTTGTGGAAATCCAACCAACACCACCATCAGTTGATTTCCAAACACCACCATTTGCTGAACCAATGTATATAATATTCGGATCCGTTGGATGGTAAGCACCGGTTACAATTCTGCTGGAAATATTTCCATAATTAAAATAATAACCCGGAGTTGGTCCGAGATTGAACCAGGTAAAATCTTCACCAACGCCTTCCCGGTTTTTAGTTCTTAATTCATCTCTCTGATCTAAAGATTTTTTGTACGCATATTCTGGAATAAAATCATTTGGATATGCTCTTTGCTCATAAAACCATCTCTGACGAAGGTATGGTTTCGAATGACGAATTTCATCAGAAACCTGTGAGAAAATTCCATCCGGCATTAACTCATCCAATGAATTGACAGGAGCCCGGGTTTGTGCACTGCCCGGATTATTTAATATTATGCCGAACGCAAACAGCAGAATCAAAAATGTTTTTATTGATATAAAAGTTATTTTCATTTAAAAGCCCGGTGGTATTATGCTTTGTATACCGATTGAACTATTAATAAAAACTAAATTTAAATCTATGCTCTCTGTGAACATATCTCCATTTAAATCAGTCGGAATATATCCTGTGGATCCACTAACATTTGCTGTAAATACAGAGTTTACATCCGTCGAATTAATAAATCCATCTTGGTTTGTATCCCCTCCGTAAATGCACCATTTGGTACCAATCAACTTAAGATTATTTCCAAAAGCTTTATCTGATCCGGTAGTGAAATCATAAGTCATTGTGTTTGCTGTGAATGTCTGTGGTAATGAGCTCCAGGTTTCAATTGCATTACGATGTTTTAATACAATATAATAAAGTGTTCCATTAACTGCATTATAAAATCCACCAGTTCCTTGTCCATTAGTATTTAAAAATATTTTTGTTTGATCGACAATAGTATAAGGAGAAATAGAATTACGCAGTTCTACAGTAACTGTATCTGAAACCATTGTAGTTCCGTTGTAAAATCCTTCAATTAGTGCAGTGAAGGAAGTCAATTCAAAAGAGTTCAAACTGTAATAAAAAATTCCTATATCATCGAGATACCATCCATCCCTTTGAATATTTACATCTGTTCTTAATTCAAATCTGATTTTAAATTGACTACTAATGTATGATGATAAAGATATTTCTTCCCTTACCCAATCGTTTTGTATTCCGTCATACAAAGGCTGACCATTTGGCTGAAAACTACCAGTCCCGGTATTAGAGTATTGACCTTCCAATGGAATCCAGGTTGAGCCGTTATTAGTGCTCACTTCCACCTGCCCATAGTCCCAGTCATTTTCAATATTATACTTTGTATAAAAACTAAGTCTTGGATTTGAATAACCCGTTAGATTTATTGGATTGGTAAGAGTCATTGTTACTGTCGAGTTAGCAATATAATTACCTGAAGGACTCTCGGTATACGAATTTGGTACTGAATTGTAAGTCAATGAAGTTGTTGTCCATTT
>DATDOL010000213.1:0-4389 GCA_035293265.1 Ignavibacteriaceae bacterium
AGATTACCGAACTGCTCTGATGCACTCCGAGCAGTTCGGTAATCTTGTTAATTATGATTATGGCGCTGTAGGAATTCCTTTCGGGGAAGATTTAACTTTCGGTCTTAGCATCATGAGACTTGGCGTTGACGGTATACCCGATACAAGAAATGCATTGATTGACGGACGAACCGGTGAACTCATCAAAGATATTAATAATATCTACGCACGATTAGATTACTCACAGATAACCGAATTCAGCAACCAGGATTGGGCTTTCTATTTAACATTTGCTAAAAGACAGTCTGAGAATTTTTACTGGGGTGCAAATATTAAAATCATCAGAAGAGATATAGCAGAGTTCAGTGCAAATGGTATCGGTTTTGACGTTGGTGCATTCTGGCTGCCAATAGAGAATCTCTCTGTCGGTGCAAACCTTCAGGATGCAACCACAACTTTGGTTGCCTGGAGTACCGGAAGAAATGAATTAATTTCCCCGACTTTAAAAATCGGTGGAGCTTATAGAATAGTTGAGATTCTCGGCGGACACATTCTGCCTGCACTTGATTTTGATGTCAGATTTGAAAACAGGCAGTTCGCTTCTAACTTTAATCTTGGTCCTGTTAGTTTTGATATGCATGCCGGACTTGAATGGAACATACAGAATCTGGTTTACATTCGAGGCGGTTACAATGATGTTAAACAATTTACTGTTGGAGCAGGAGTAAAACTTCCCAAGCTGAATATTGATTATTCATTTGCAAGGTTTAATGAATCTGAACTAGACAGGTTGCCGGATTCACATAGGATATCATTAATTCTGACTTTGGAGGAACCAAGATTTTTAAGAAACGGAATATTATAATCTTCAGAACATCAGCTTAAAATCTTTCCTTCAATCAAATCTTTCAAAGTTTTTAAAAGAATTTTACTGCTTACCGGCTTCATTAAATAAGCGTCAATTCCCGCCAACCTGGTGTTAACCAATTCTTCCCCATATAAGTGTGCAGATAAGCAAACTACCGGAACATTTTTATTCAATGATTTTTTTTTGAACTGTTTTAAAAGTTCAATACCACTCTCGCCTCCTTTAAGACTAATATCCAACAACACAGCATCGAAGGTATTAGTTCTGATCTGTTCGAAAAATGATTTTTTGGAATCACAAACTCCTGTTTCAAATTCATTTCTTAAAATCAATTGAAGATACTTTTGATTCTCCACTTCATCTTCAATAATTAAAATTTTAGGTTTTACCTCGTCACTTTTCAATCAGCACTTCTCCATTAATTAAATTTGTTAGTTTAATCTTAACCGGTTTGTATTTGAATACGGCTAAGACTTATTTCAGCAGGAAGTTATTCTGAATAAAATATTAATTCCCCTGCACCTTTTCAGGAATATGATTTGGCGGATATGGTCCTTCTTCAGGAATTTCTCTCGTATTATTAATAATAAATAATACCAGAAGAATCGCAAGTACGATTGCTGTCCAGACAGTGTTTTTATGTTTAGGATTGACCGATGATTTTTTTTCAATCTTCTGCTTACCGATCGGACTTTGCTTTTTATTGTTCTGCTTAGATGCCATTATTTTTTGCTTTCGGAAAGTTTAAAGTTCGTTTTGAAAAAAGATTCTTAATTGAACCTATTTAATTCTTGCTGAATATTAATCTACATTAAGCTGGCTGCAAAGGTAAAAAAATTTTCTGAAAATACAATTTCAAAATAATTTTGATTTGTGATTTAATTGATTAATGAAATGCTTAATTGGATTAGTGCTTTCTCTAATGTTAATTTTTATTGAATAACTAAAATTTTACATGAAATTGATTTTAAAGGATTTATAATTAATAAATCAAAAAATAATCGTGTAATTGCCAAATCATCTTTCAATTCACACTGATATTGTTAGAAACCAAATCCAGATTCTCCTTAAAATAAGTTGAAAAAAAATTGACACAATCTGTAATTTTTACCAGAAAACGAAGACATTTGGTTAAGTTTACCAATCAGGATTTCAATTATAACTGAGTATTGGATTTACTTTCGTTGGTAATAATTCACCGATATTAATCCGTTATTTGTCTGCTTATTTCTCATTATAACTGATATTGCATTCATGATGGCTGTTCATAGTCAATTCAACGGTCAGGATAAGTTAAGAGCAAAATGATTCCGACAAAATCGCAGCAAGCAGAGGTAAATTAATCTACCGGGCAATAATTACTGCTCATTAATCTGGTTCAAGGGCTTTCCTATGTATTGGTATGATAATTGTTTTTGACAATGCTGAAATGATTATTCTGCATTCTGAAACGGAACAGGTTAACAATTAGCAACATATTTTTAGTTTGAATCGCCGAATCAATTATAACTATATTTAACGGTAAATATTTTTAAACGAATTAGTAGAGGACAGAGATGCTCAGAACAAAAACCAATCGTGAACAAGTGGGAAAGGCATTAATCGATGCACCCGAAATGGTACAGAACGGGTTAGAGGAAGAACTCGATAGCTTTACGCGTGCTGCGGTGAGCAAAATAAGGTTTAACATTATAATTAAACCTGCGCTTATTTCCCTGTTTGCATTATTCGTTTCATTCTTCCTGGATATTTCTACCGTCCCGATTTTAGGAGATGTTACATTTGATCTTGCAAGGTCATTATTCCCGGGATGGGAACCTCCTGTGGATACTTTTGAACCGTATAGTTTCTGGTGGCTTCCTGTTATTGCATATGCATTGTTCCTTTTTATTTCCTACATGGCGTACAGTAAGTTGAGAATTGAAATTATTAGAACGCCTGCTACAGAAACAATCGACAGGTTAAACGAAGCAGCAACCAGTGTAATTGATAGTATTGCTACAGCACTTCCACTAATTGGTGCCGCAATTTTGTTAATCAGTATAAAACTTGGTGAAGAAGTATTTCTAGGTATCTCAGTTCCTTTTGAAATTAAAGCACTCATTGTTCTCGCAATCGGTAAACTCTTTTTACCCGTATTAGACCAGCTTGGCGTTGATTTCCAGAATGTTGTAAACCATGTGAAAGATATAAGGGACAAATATTTTTCTAGAATTCAGATTGAGAGTTCGCGCAGTTTGATGAAACAGTTAAATCAGGGTGGATTCGGATCTGGCAGCACTCCTCAGATGACCCCGGAAGATATGAAAATGTATAAATCTTTGGTTGAAGATTCATCAAGACTTAGTGAAGTTATTCGCAGGAACTATGCATCTGTTCATGAAATATTAGAAAAGATAAATACACTTGAACAAATCAAGCCAGAAAAAATCCAGCAGCTTAATGCATTAGCAGCCTCAATAACTCAAGCCTCTAATTCGCTCACTGATGAACGAACACTTTCGGCGTTAAAACACCTTGAAGCAATTGTAGTGAAAAGGTAGGGCGAAAAATTATGAGAAGAGAACATGATAGTAAGTTTATAATTTACCAGGTACTGTATATTTTCGTAATAACTGTACTTGCGCTGAAAGGTGCCGATCTCGATCTTCGTAGAGTTGCACTTGCGGAAGAATCTGTAGCTGTAAGTATTCGTGACTCGTTAATGGCTGTTCTGGATTCACTCTATGCACTCGGTATTGACTTTTCAATTAAAATCGATCCGAATGTAGTAGATGAAAATATTGAGCTAAAAGAAAAGCTGGCTTCTTTAAATAAAAAGATGGAAGATCTAAAACAATTAATCCCCGATGAAGAAAAAGAACCAGAAGAAGTAATTGTTGAAGAACAAATCAAACTTCAGCTGCCTATTTCCCTCAAACAGACTTTTATTCAATACACCTGGAACACAGCTAAAAACAACGGGACTGTTGCAACTTCAATGTTTGACCCGAGGGATTTATCAAAACCGATCGTTACAATTCCACCGGGACAAGAATCGAAATTCGATTTGACTGACCAGGAAGAAGTGATTGTTAGATTTGGAAGCCAGGAAGAAAGAGTAAAAGTAATATCAAATAAACCTCCTGAAGTACAAATTGAAAGAGTTACTACTAAAATGAACTCGAGAACAATCTATGCCCAGGAGCTTCAAAGGATTACAGCATTCACAGTTACGATTATAGACGCCAGGCCTGAACAGTTAAAAGTAAGTTACACCGGACCAATTTCCGTAACAGGCCCACAGAAAGACGGAAACGGCAATCTCGTTTATAATGTTTCGCTTCGGTTAGCATCAACTGAAACTCTCTTTGATGATTGGACTGATAAGAACAGTGACCTGAGAGAATCGGACGGAAGATATAAGGCAAATTTCTTCTTCATCGTTGTTGATGAAAGAACAAAGGACCGGGTACAGGTAGGAGATTCATTCTTCTTTACAGATTTTTCAAAATAGTTATCAGGTAATATCAGAATATGAAAAAGCAAACTCTACTTCTCTT
>DATDOL010000214.1:0-6531 GCA_035293265.1 Ignavibacteriaceae bacterium
GGGAATTTGCCGGACCATTAAATGTTGGTGGACGTGTGGTTGATATCGAATTCGACCCATCTGATCCTAATATTATTTATTCCGGGTTTGCCACGGGTGGAGTTTTTAAATCGACCGATATGGGTGTTACATGGTTTCCGATATTTGATTCACTTGCTGTACTTACCGTTGGTGATATTGCCATCGATCCCATCAATACGAATATTATTTATGTCGGTACTGGAGAACCAAACGGCGGACACAATAACTTTCCCGGCGGCGGAATGTTCAAGTCAACTGATGGTGGTTCAACCTGGATTTTTCTTGGTGAAGAAGAAACAACTTCAATTGGGCGAGTATTAGTTCATCCTGCCAATACAAATATCGTTTACTTTGCTGCGGTTGGTTCTTACTTTGCACCAAATCCTGAAAGAGGAATTTACAAATCAACAGATGGTGGTGCCAGCTGGGCTCAATCGTTATTTGTTTCAGATTCAACAGGTGGAATTGATATAATTATGGATCCAATTAATCCAAACAGAATGATGGCTGCTATGTGGGAAAGAGTAAGACGACCAAACAGCTCTCATCTTTATGGACCTTCGAGTGGAATTTATAAAACATTTAACGGTGGCGATACGTGGGAATTAATTCAACCGGCAGCAGGATTGCCTGATCCGAATTCTCAAAATGTTGGAAGGATTGGACTTGCAATCAGCCAGAATAATCCTGACATAGTTTATACGTTGTACAATGATGGTGTGGAAATTATTAGTTTATATAAATCTACGGATTTTGGAAATTCCTGGACGGATGTTGATCCTGATAATGAGCTAAATGCCTGTTCAGTTTGCTTCAGCTGGTACTTCGGACAGGTGAGAGTTCATCCTACAAATCCGGATATAGTTTTTGTCCTTGATATAGGAATCATGCGTTCTTCAAATTCCGGGAATACCTGGTCAGAAAATTTTCAAACACATGTTGATCACCATGCACTAACATTTCATCCCACCGATCCGAATATTATGATGTTAGGAAATGACGGAGGCATGAATAAATCATCAAATGCTGGTGTAAGCTGGGGAGCCCATGTTCAGATTCCTGCAACACAATTTTATGAAATTGGTTTAGATGCTATGAATCCTTCACAACTTTATGGTGGAACACAGGATAATGGTACAAACAGAACTCCTGATGGCGGAATAAATAACTGGCAGCACATTTTTGGAGGAGATGGATTTTATGTGATTGTTGATTTTACTAATCCGGATATCATTTATGCAGAATCACAGTTCGGCAATCTTGGAAAATCTACAGACGGAGGAAATAATTTTGATGGTGCAACCAACGGAATTGACGGAGGCGAACCCACAAACTGGGATACACCGGTAATCATGGATCCAAATAATAATAATGTTCTTTATTACGGGACGAATTTTCTGTATCGAACAACAAATGCTACCGTTAATTGGACGAAAATAAGTTCGCAATTAACAGATTGGGTTCCCGGAAGAAGATTAGGAACGCTAACAACAATGGCAGTTGCTTCAACTAACTCAAATGTTATTTATGTTGGAACAGATGACGCTCACGTCTGGGTTTCAACCGATAACGGTTCAACCTGGAATGAAATTTCGGATGGTTTACCTGAAAGATGGGTAACACGTGTTGCAGTTGATCCAACAGATGAAAACATTGTTTACGTTACCTTCAGCGGATTGAAATGGAGAGACCCTCAGCCTCACATTTTCAGAAGCACTGATAAAGGATCAAGCTGGACTGATATCAGCAGCAATCTTCCCGACACACCGATAGATGCATTTGCTGTTGATTACAATTTTCCTGCAGTGCTCTATCTTGGAAGCGATGTTGGGATGTATGTCAGCTTTAACTCCGGACAAAGCTGGGAAGTATTAGGAGAAGGTCTTCCTATTTTACCAATCGGTGATATTGAAATTCATCCGACAGATTACTTTCTTGTTGCAGGAACTTATGGTAGATCAATGTATAAAATTGATTTAAGCCAGGTGACTGGAATTAATCCTGATGAAACTCCGGTATCACTTTCAGAATTTGAATTGTATCAAAACTATCCCAACCCGTTTAATCCAACGACAAAAATTAATTTTACTGTCCCGGCTGTCATTGCGAACGAAGTGAAGCAATCTCAAAATATTGTTCTTAAAGTTTATGACGCTCTGGGAAAAGAAGTCGCAACTTTAGTCAATGAAGGAAAATCAGCGGGGAATTATGAAGTTGAATTCAATGCAGATGGATTATCAACCGGAATTTATTTTTACAAACTTCAAGCAGGCTCATTTGTTGAAACTAAAAAAATGATCCTTCTCCGATAATCCGTCGTGGCGGATCGGAGGACAAATCCTTATGAAATAATTAATCGCCAGAATATTTTTTTGAACCCCTGTTAACAAAATTCAGCAGGGGTTCTTAATTTGAAAATTACAAGATCAGAGCTATTGCTTTTTAATTATAATTATTTAATGTTTAACAAGCATTAAATACATCTACACCTAAAGGAAGGCCTTATCTTCCTTTTATTGTGAGACCGAAACACTTCATTTATCTCCACTCTTTAGGCGTGGATGCAGTCTTCGTATTGCGGATTCTGTATTTACGTTTCATCAACATTTATTTAAGAGGTATGCTATGCAACTTAGAAAGATGCTTTTAATCATTCCATTTATTTTTACTAATTCGATATTGGGACAGGAAGGAGCGTACGAGCATGATGGTTTTTATTTACGATTGTTAGGTGGAGCCGGATATGCTCAGTTGACTGAGGAAAATGTTATGGGCAGCGATCTGAAATTTACAGGATTAGGAAGTCCGGCAAACATTCAGATCGGCGGAACAATTTCAAATAACTTTATACTATTTGGCCATATCGGTGGTCTGGTGATAAGTGATCCGGATTTAGAGTGGATGGGACAATCAAGTACTACTTCGAACTTATCTGTTTCCATGTACGATGTTGGTGCCGGGATTACATATTATCTAATGCCCTCAAATTTTTACCTGTGTCTGAGTTTACTTTCAAGTCAAGCCAGTCTTGAATATGAAAATACCACTGGGGATTCTGAATTTGGTTTTGGATTAAATGTACTCATTGGAAAAGAATGGTGGGTTGGAGATGATTGGGCATTAGGACCTTCCCTTTACTTTTACTACAGCACAATGAAGGATAAGGGTGAAGGTGAAGATTATACCATAAATAACTTTTCAATCGGAGTGCTATTTTCAGCAACATATAACTGATCCATAACCAGTTTTAAAAAAAAGAAGCAATCAAAATATTTTATCATTGTCAAGAAGAGACACGGAGGGTAGAATGAAACCATTACTTTTCTTAATCATAATACTTCTTGCAGGATGCTCAACTTCTCAGTTTACTTACTACTCAACATCAGAAGAAGAAGAACCCTGGAGAATTTCCGTCGAAAAAAATCCGTGGGAAAGTTTTGCCTGTGTTATCAACGATTCCACAGTTATTGAGGAGACCTTTCCTGTGTTTGGATTTACTTATGACACCTTTGAAAAAGACGGCATGTATGAAGGTAAAAACATAAAGATGAGCGGATTCCGGATAACTCACTTTGATACAAATCCTGATGGTTCAACAAAAACGATAAACATTTACCAGATCAGAGTATTTATCAACCGGGAAGAAATTGCAATTTTCGATTTTTAATTTAAAGTCAACTTGTTAGATGCTTGACCGTTTTTATTTAAGCCACAGAAAAAATACTAAGGTCTAAAGTGAAAATAAATTTTGTAATCCTCAGCTTGTGCTACTTTATAACAGCTTGTAGTTCAACATATGTTATCAACTCAACTTCACCATCTTATGAAACTTCAGTAATTGAGTTCAATAATTTAGCAAAAGGAGAAGAAGCTGAAATTATTTTAAATAATGGCATTGTCTTCACAGCAATTGATGTAAACCTATCTGCAGATTCTCTTTATTGGATTGCCCCCGGAACAAAACTTAAAACAAGCATTGTTAGTTCTGAAGTTAAGAAAGTTTTTTTTAGTAACTCCTGGCTAGGGGGATTAATGGGGGCAGGAATAGGGTTTTTATCTGGAGCTACTGTTGGATTGCTATAGGCAAATACAGGTGATCGTGGTGGTTCGAGTAGTGTATATGGCTCTGGTATGCCTTTACTGATTTCTAGTGGTGCTGCCATTACTGGTGCTTTAATCGGATTTACTTTAGGAATGATCATGGGTCATACGTATGAGTACGAATTTAAAAATATTCAGCAACAAGAAAATAGTAATAAATAGTATATCTATGATTGACTTAAATAAAGTTGAGGATAATTCTTATACATAATTAACCAAGAGGTAGCTATGAAGAAGATTTCATTATTTGTCATTGTATTTGTCGTATCTAATTTGTTGCCCAATGAAATAATAGCACAAAGCGGCTGGTATTGGCAGAATCCAACGCTACCGTTAAATTCTCTAAATTCTATTCATTTCATAAATTCAAATACTGGTTGGGCTGTCGGAGAGGATGGAACAATTATTAAAACTAATGATGGCGGAGCAAATTGGGAAAATCAATCAAGTGGAATTACTGAATGGCTATCGTCAGTTCACTTTGCCGATTCAAATATTGGCTGGACTGCTAGTGTTGATGGATCAATTCTCAAAACCATTGACGGAGGTGAAAACTGGAACATTCAAACGATTTTAATGAACACATCTTTATTGTCAATTTATTTTGTTAATTCGAATACAGGCTGGACAGTTGGCAATGATTGGATTAATAATAACGGAATAATATATCGGACAGGGAATGGTGGTTCCAATTGGACAAATCAATTTAGCCAGACTGCTTATCATTTTTACTCAGTCATTTTTATAAATTCGAATATTGGTTGGGCTGTCGGATCCGATACCAATAATAAATTTGGAGTAATACTAAAAACCACAAACGGTGGCAGCAACTGGGTAATTCAAACAGTTACAACAACCTATTTTCTAACTTCCGCTTTTTTCATAGATTCAAATAATGGTTGGGCTGTTGGTAATGATATCAATTACTTAGGAATGATTCTAAAAACAACTAATGGTGGATTAAGTTGGGATATCCAATCGATAAATGAGAATCGAATCTTACATTCAATTTATTTTTCTAATTCAACTACAGGCTGGATTGTTGGGGAAGGAATAATTCTTTCAACAACAGATGGAGGAACGAACTGGTTGCATCAGTCCAACGGTTCATATGCAACTTTAATAGACATTCATTTTATAGATGCAAATAACGGTTGGATAGCAGGTCGTTATAATTATAGCGGAGCCATTTTCAAAACATCAAATGGCGGTTTGAATTGGGCTGATCAGACCAGGATAACAAATAGTTTCCTAAATTCAATATATTTTTCAGACCAAAATAAAGGTTATGTTGTTGGTTATGATTGGTACGATTCATCAGGTACAATTCTTAAAACTGTCGATGGGGGTATAAACTGGAGCGTAGAATCAATTGGAACAAATTTTCATCCGAATTCGCTGTGCTTTTCTGATTCGATTACTGGTTGGATTGCTGGCAATGATTTTGTCAACAATCCAGGCCTAATTCTTAAATCTACTGACGCAGGAAATAGTTGGGAGATTAATTTGAGTGAAGTAAATGTTGGTTTTTTATCAATATTTTTCATTGATCCCAATCATGGATGGGCAGTTGGAGGAAATAAAGTTCTAAAAACTCTGGACGGAGGAACCAACTGGGATAGTGTTGCTTTTGATGCTAATAATTATTTATCCTCAGTTTTTTTCAGTGATTTAAACACTGGTTGGGCTGCAGGTATTTATAATGTTTTTCCATATAATCCATCTGGTCGAATTTTTAAAACCACAGATGGAGGAATGAATTGGCAGCAACTATATTCATTAGATGAATCAGTTTTTTCGTCAATTTATTTCTCTGGTGCAGACACTGGATGGGTTGTTGGCACGAAGTGGAATAGTTTTGAAGATATAATATTGAAATCTGAAGACGGTGGGATCAGCTGGGTAGATAAGTCAATAAGCGGAGTAGGAGGGCTCAACTCGGTTCGTTTTATTGATTCTAATACTGGTTGGGCTATAGGCAGCGTAATTATTAAGTCCACTGATGGCGGTACAAACTGGGAAAACCAAATTCAGGGAAATTTCAATTTACATTCTCTTCATTTTACAGATTTGTATAACGGCTGGGTTGTTGGTGATGAAGGCACAATCCTGCATACTACTAACGGCGGTGTTTCATTCATTCGAGAAATTACAAATGACGAATTGCCAACGGATTTTGAACTCTATCAAAACTACCCTAATCCATTCAACCCTACTACAAAAATCAAATACAAAATATCCGAGTCGGGATATGTTACTCTCATTTTGTATGATATTCTGGGAAAAGAAGTCGCAACTTTAGTCAATGAAGGAAAATCAGCGGGGAATTATGAAGTTGAATTCAATGCAGATGGATTATCAACCGGAATTTATTTTTACAAACTTCAAGCAGGCTCATTTGTTGAAACT
>DATDOL010000215.1:0-2044 GCA_035293265.1 Ignavibacteriaceae bacterium
TTAATTAAGCCAACAAATTTTGATTTGGAGCAGAACTTCCCAAATCCATTCAATCCAACTTCAACTATAAAATATTCTGTTCCTGAAAGGAGTTTGATCAGGCTTTCAGTCTATAATACTATCGGACAAGAAGTTGCCCTGCTTGTTGACGAAGAAAAAGATGCTGGCGATTATTCTTTTGAATTTAATGCTTCAGGACTGACCAGTGGAATCTACTTTTACAGGCTTCAATCGGGAAACTTCGTCGAAACCAGGAAAATGGTTCTACTACGCTAAACTTGCCTAGCTGGTAAGCAGGGCTTTGTAGGAGCACCCCCCTCCAACTGCTAGCTCGCCAAGCCACTAAGGGGGCACAGCAGGACTTCTGGACGGATAAGTCCTCCCCCTGATAAACCATACTGTCAACAGACTTCTCCACGGTGGAAAAATGTTGATGGGGTTAGACCAAAAAGTTTTTTACCCTCACCCCTATCAATGAAAGCCTGCCTGCCGGCAGGCAGGTTGGCAGGAGTTTTTCATTAGATTTCTTAAGCCGGGATTCAAATATGTATTAAAAGTATATAATCCATTTGATTGTTCTAATCTGAAAACAGAATTTTGCGGGAGCTATCACAATTTCAAGTTCTCAAGTTTTGCATCAGTGAAAAAATTGGTTCTTCAGATTGACATATTTATTTGGTTAAATATAGGAATCAAAGGAATTACCTTGTAATTTTTACTATATGTAATTTTTATTGACTATTTCATATTGACAGAATAATTGTTATTTTGCAATTGTGAGGTTTTGTTATTTATAAAGCATTTTGAGATCAGATATGGAAAATGATGTAAAACTATTTCAGACATTTAATAATTCGCACTGATTCTCTATCCTCTCTTTTCCGTTTATTCTATATTAGTGCTTATACCCCGCATCATTTGAGCAACTTCTGACTTAATTTTATAACTAATTAGACTATTCTCTGGAACAATAGGGTGCTGCTATGCGCAAATATTATATTATAGTTTTGTGGTTAATTTATTTTAGCATTACATGTGGAATAAACTATTATGTTGATAACAACGCAAACGGGTTGAACAACGGCACTACGTGGGCAGATGCCTGGGAAAGTTTTAATGCAATAAATTGGAGTAGTATTCAGCCTGGAGATATCATTTATATAAGCGGCGGTTCTTCAGGCAAAATTTATGCTGATAATCTAGTAGTTAACGCTTCTGGTATTTCTAGCTCACCAATTACTATTATGAAAGGTATTGATACCGGTCATAATGGTGAAGTTATTCTTCAGGGATCTGGGTTAGGCGCAGCAGTCAATATTGCGAATGAAAGTTACATTATTGTTTCTAATCTCTCGATTAACAATTGGTCTAGAGCAGTTGATATTGACGGGGATTCTAATAATGCAGCTCACGATATTATTATTGATAATTGTGATGGCATAATGAGCGGCAGGTTTATATTCATTGACGGGTATGCTGATGTTAGTGGCTCCTACTGCCACGATATTACAATAAGAAATTGTGATGTTACTACACCTTCTTCCACGGGGCATCAAAATGACTTTGTATATGCACAATATATGGCAGGGTTAACAATAGAAAGCAACAATGTGAATATTTCCAGTAATGATACCAGTGAACATAACGACCTCTTGCAAACCCTCTGGGTAGATGGTCCGGTTGTAGTTAGGAATAATTACTTTGAGCATTCAGACAATAAACTAAAAAACTCACAGGGAATATTTTTTGAGAATCACGAAGGAACTTATGAAGTTTATAATAATATAATAGTAATGCCTAACTCTGTAGATGGGAAAATCTACTGGAAAGCCGATTCTCTAAATAATGCTCATACTATTATTTATAGTAACGTATCTTATGGGCTTAGTGGTAGTCTTATCCAAACAACTGACCCCGATGCGGTTATAAAAAATAATATTTTATATTCAACGGGCTACAACTCTATTGGCAGTTCATATATGCTTGAGTTTAATGGGGTATCTGGAAGTGGTGCAGACGTTGCAAACAATCTTTTTTATGACCC
>DATDOL010000216.1:0-16163 GCA_035293265.1 Ignavibacteriaceae bacterium
TGGTAATTTTCTTTTGAATAATATTTACCTTCAGTTTGTTCAGCAAGCTGCATCATCAATTCATAATTCATCTGCGGATTTATCATTTCCACATCGAGCTCACCAACATTAAAATTTCCTTTATCTGTACCGATAAGTGAACCATCCTGCGAAGCATCTCCTTCAAAATAAAAATCTCCCGTTTCTGTTATATTTATTCCACCTTCATATAATCCTTTCCCGGTGCTGGAAAGTTCTAATTCATATTGATTTTTTTCGGAACGCAATCTGACCTTCACACCAGCATCAATAACCGGGTTGAAAGATTCGTCATAAATTTGTGCGCTGAACTCGATTTGTTCTCCTGTCGAATAAATTTTCTTTGAAGTTTTTATTCTGACCTGCTGCTGTGATTCTGTTATGTGCAGCCATTTTACAGAATTAATAATAAATTTATCAAACAAATCAGTTTTTTTAACAGCGATCTGAAGTTTCCATCGCCATAGATCATACCCAAGCACAGCAATTGATCTTCTTCCACTAAAACTTCTCGTAACGATTAGCGGTTCGTTCAAGACTGTATTGTTCACCCTGATATTCGAAATTACTTTGCTTTCAGGTTTGATTTTAAATTGAATCATTTCCTGGTAAATCGGGGGCAAATTGTTCCAGGCAATAATTGGATTTGAACTACTGTGTTGAAGTAAAGGGCTGTTTGATTGTTTTGAAATTATTTCAGGCTGCACATTTCTTTTCCCTTGCAGGCTTGCCTTTAATGTAAAGGGAAGTTCTGACTGAATCGATAATAAATTATTCCAGTTAAACCCGGGGTAGAGTGAAATGAAAAATGGTTTTCTTTCCTCAATAATTTTTTGTCTTACAAGATCGATGACTGCTTTTGGTGTGTTATGTACAGGGAATCCCACAAGAAAAAGCACATCGGCACTATCTATCGAATTTGAAAAATTGCTTTCAAGAAATTTATTAGAAGAAATTTGCGTTACCGAGCTGACGGAAAGATTTTCATCTTCGAGCAGTGAATTTTTTATAAATGATAAATCGGAAGAAGGGCTGCCGGAAAGAATCGTTACCTTGATTTTATTTGAAAGAACATTTACATAAAATACTTTATTATTATTTGCGAAAGTAAACTCGCCTTCTAGACCCGAAATTTTTAAGTTCAGCTTTTTTTCACCGCTGCTTTCTGGTGTATAAGTAAATGACTCGTTCTGTATTCCATTCTCGTTGAGCGTAACAATCTGTTGATCTTTTAGAATATCATTCTCAAACAATTCAACTCTGGCTGATTTACCTTCATAGCCAGTATTTAAAATTGTTGAAAGAATAGCAGCTGAAGTTCCCACATATAAAATTTCATTATACTGAACTTTTTTAAGCTCGACATCATTCCGTTGAGAGGTATCTCCAATGCCGACTGTAAAAACCGGAATTTTAAGTTTCGCAGCAGCATAAACCGGATTTGATCCGTCAGTTATAACTCCGTCCGATACAATAGTTAGGGAAGCAATATTTTCAGAACCCGTATTGAGAGATGAAAAAATTGATGAAAGATTTGTGATTCCATCATCGAATTTTAATTCTGTTAAACTGTCTTGCTCGATCAACCGTGGTTCTTTTCCGAAAAGATGAAATTCCAGGTTATCTGTGCCGGAACTCAATACGTTATCCAGGATGAGATTTACAGTTTCTGCTCTTTTCGTTCCATCCTCAATCAGCATTGAACGTGAATTATCAATAAACACTAAGTGTTTCGGTTCAATTGAAATTTTGTCTGTAAGAGTAAGGATCGGTTCAAATAAAATAATTATTAACAGCAGAAGTGTAATAGAACGCAGGCTGACTAAAAAATATTTTTTTAGTTTACTTATTTGTGGGATTGTAACTCTGTAAACATAAACAGAATAACCTACAAGTATTAATAGTAGTAATATAAGATAGACAGAATCGTAAGCTAATGTTAGAAGCAGATTATCATAACCGAACATCAGAACGAAAGTTCTCCTCTGAAAACAGTTACGGCATTCCCGGCGATGAACAGTTCATTTTTTAAAGGTGAGAATGAAACTTTTACCCTGCCGGTTTTCCCAATTCCATCACCCTGTTCAAAAGTGAATATTTTGCCTTCGGTGTTTTCATCAATTAATTTTAGCTTTCTTAAGACAAGTAGTAACGGTCCGTTTGCACTTCCGGTAACAGGGTCTTCATTTATGCCGTAGTTTGGTGCAAAGAATCGTAAGTGTGCCGCATTTCCTTTTTCAATAGTATCAGTTGTGAAAACCGTAATAGCTTCAAGCTCCTTTTTAGCTTCAATGAATTGATACATTTCTCTAAAGTTTGGTTTCAGCGAAGTGAGTTGTTCTAATGATTTCAGAAAGATGTAAAGATAACCTTCACCCGTAACAAGGAATGGATATGAACCATCTATTGAATTTAAATCTATTCCGAGTGTTGCAAGAATTTCATTCCGGTTAGTGTTGAATTCAATAAATTCGGGTATCGGAAGAAACATGTAGTACAGACCGTTTTCTGATTTACATTTTATTAATCCGGATAAGGTATTAAAAGTTATCTCTTCACCGCTTCTAATTTTTCCTTTCTCCGTTAGAAATTGTAATGCAGCGATTGTAGCATGTCCGCAAAGTCGAATTTCGACTGTTGGACTAAACCATCTCAGGTGATAATCTGCTTTATCTGAAGAGGAAAGAAAAGCAGTTTCCGATAAATTCATTTCACGAGCTATGAACTGCATTTCCTGAGCATTTAAATCATCAGCAGCTACCACCCCGGCAGCATTTCCCTGGAATGGTTTGGATGTGAAAGCATCAATCTGATAAAATTCCTTAATCTTTTTCATTTAAGATTTTTTCTATGTTCCATTGTTTTATTTTATTATAAGTGTCGTAATCAGTCAGGTCAAAATGGATTGGAGTTACGGAAACATAGTTCTGTTTTACTGCTCCTTGATCAGTATCAAGATCTTTATCAACTTCGAGCAGTGCACCTTTTAACCAGAAATAATCTTTGCCGTAAGGATCGGTTCTTTTTTCATAAATGTCATCCCATTTGGATTTACCCTGCTTCGTTATTAATAATCCTGCAATCTCTTCCTCAGGAACATTAGGTACATTAACATTAAGTAAAGTACCATCCGGCAATCCCTCTTCAAAAACTTTTATTGCGAGCGTGTTGGCAATTTTTGCTGCATATCTGAAATCTTTTGCTGAATGACTTGCCACAGAAATTGCGATTGAAGGAACGTCCATTATTGCTGCTTCTCTTGCTGCTGAAACAGTTCCTGAGTAAATAATATTTATGGCTGTGTTTGATCCGTGATTAATTCCGGAAATAACAAGATCGGGTGCTTCGTTCATAATATTTCTGATTCCCATCTTAACACAATCAGCAGGGGTGCCCATTACTGCATAACCAAAAAAATCACTATTTTTAAAATAATCGAAGACTCTTAATGGAATCTGCATTGTGATTCCATGTCCAACAGCGCTTTGTTCCTTGTGTGGTGCTACAACTATAACTTCAGCTATTTCTTTCAGTGAATTTGCCAATGCATCAATACCAGCAGAGTCGATGCCGTCATCATTAGTTACTAATATTTTCAATATATTTACCTTAATTGAAGTTTAAATTTGATGGGCTAATATACAATTATGCCCTCTCACTCTCAATTTACAGATGTTGCTTTTGTGTGGATTAACTGTTGAGATGCTTATTATCAAACCATATATTTTCAAAAGATTCCCTGAAATCAATTTCGGCTTCAGTACTATGATTGGAAATATTAATGCCGATACTAACAATTTCAATATGTCTTTTAATGTTTGTGATGATCAGGAATTGGTCAGCAAAAACAGATCAATTTTTTTTAAAGAGCTTGAGCTAAATTCTGAAAACATTGCATATCAAAAACAAATTCACGGCAACGAAATTAAAATTGTTTCCGAAGGCGGTAACTGCGGCGAATCAGATGCAATAATAACCACCAGGACCGGTTTAGGTTTGGCAATCAGCTCGGCGGATTGCACAGCAGTTTTTATTTATGATTCCAGGCAGAAAATAATTGCTGCAGTTCATTCGGGATGGAGAGGAACAAGCAAGAAAATTCTTGAAAAAACTCTTTTAATATTAATAGATGAATTTAAAAGCAATCCTGATGAAATGATTTGCTATCTTTCTCCATCCATCTCACAAACCAATTATGAAGTTGGACAGGAAGTAGCAAAGCACTTTGATGAAAAATATTTAAAACCACAAAACGGAAAATTTTTATTGGATGTCGCATCCTGCAACTTTGATATGCTAATAAAATATAAAGTTAATCCAGTCAATATTCAAAAATCAAAATTGTGTTCGTACGGATATAAATCTTTACTTCACTCATTCAGAAGAGATGGCGAAAGATCCGGAAGAGCACTCGGTATAATTTCATTAAGAAGTGCTGAATGAAAAATACTGCACTTAAAATATTTTTGATTTATGCACTAATCTGTTTCATCTGGGGATCAACCTGGCTTGCAATACGGTTCGGATTAGAGTCGCTAACTCCACTTTTTTCTGCAGGAATAAGATTTACTATTGCTTCCGGATTTATACTTATCCTGATGAAACTACAATCCGTTTCCCTTCAAACTGACAGAGTTTCATTACGATTGTATTTTATGATGGCATTCTTCTCTTTTGTAATTCCATTCGGATTGGTTTACTGGGCAGAACAGTTTGTGCCTTCAGGAATGGCTGCAGTTTTATTTGCGGTTTATCCTTTCTTTGTTGTAATCTTTTCATATTACAGAATGCCGGCGGAATCGATCAACATATTTAAGATAGTCGGGATAATACTTGGCTTTGCGGGTATATTAGCTATCTTTTCAGATTCGTTTACCAGTAACATTACGGATTATTTACTTGGAATGTTAGCTGTTGTTCTCAGCGGAATAATGCAGGCATGGATTGCAACCTCGATAAAAAAATTCGGTCATCATCTTCACCCTCTTTCAATGAATTTTATTCCGATGATAGTTGCAGGAATTTCACTTTTAATCATTGGTTATCTTGCAGAAGATCTGAGTTATACACGCATTGATTCAAACGCAGTTCTTTCAGTACTTTATCTTGCATTTTTTGGAAGTGTAATAACTTTCACTTCGTTTTACTGGCTGTTAAAAAGGGTTAACATTGTGATATTATCATTGATCGCTTTTATAACACCTATTGTTGCACTTATTTTAGGCTTTATCGTTTACGATGAAGAATTATCTGCACGGCATTTTGTCGGTTCTGCCATGGTGTTATTAGGAGTGCTTGCCGCAAATATGGATAATCTTCTTAAGCTAAGAGGAAAACAAATAATCAAGGATCCCGCTTAATCTCCCGGAAAAATTATCAAAAAATTAAGGTTATAATTGCTTAATTTTCTTACTGAATATTTTATAATTTGAATTTTATGATCAACATTATACGAATAAAAAGTGCAACTTTTTACGGCTACCATGGTGTTAGCTCGGAAGAACAAAGTGTCGGCGGAAAATTTGAAGCCGATGTGGATATTTATACAGATTTTTCTGAAGCTGCCAGAGAAGACAGCTTAAAAAAGACTATTGACTATTATGATGTTTATTCATTTGTTAACAATCTGTCTGTGAGGGAAAAACATTTTCTTATTGAAGCACTTGCAACAAAAATTGCTGATGAACTTATGAGAAAATTTGACAGGATAATTAAAGTTGCGGTACGTGTCAGAAAAAATAATCCGCCTCTGGGTGGAGTTGTTGATTGTGTGGAAGCCGAAGTGATCAGGGAGCGATAAGTTTTAAATGGCAAGAAATACCGGGAACATAGTTTTTATTGGGCTTGGATCTAATATCGGTGACAAGATAGAAAACCTGCGGAAGGCTGCTGATAAAATTGAAAAAGATCCATTTTGTTCAGTTCAGAGCATCTCATCATTTTATGAATCAAAAGCGTTTGGTAATTTGGAACAGGCAGATTTCATCAATGCAGTTATCAAAATCAACACTCAACATTCTCCTGAAACGCTCTTTCAAATTCTGAAAAAAACCGAAAAAGAAATTGGCAGAAAGGAAAATGCCAGGTGGGGTCCCAGGGAAATAGACCTGGATATTTTATTTTATAATGATTTAATATACAGCAGCGTAAATTTAAAAATTCCGCATAAAGGTATTTCTGAAAGAGATTTTGTGCTTATCCCGATGAGTGAAATCGAACCGGAATTTGTTCATCCTGAAATAAACAAAAAAATTTCTGATATTTGCACATCGGTAAAATTCAAAACTATAATAAATAAATTACCATCTGAAGCATCAATAAAATGAAAATTTCCGGGAAGGAATATTCTGCCGTAAAATACATTGCCATCGAAGGAGTTATTGGTGCTGGTAAAACAACTTTGGCTAAAAAGATCAGGGACCGTCTGAATGCAAAACTTGTACTCGAACAATTTGACACTAACCCTTTCCTTGAAAAATTTTATGCGGACAGAAGAAGATATGCGTTTCAAACCCAGATGTTTTTTCTTATCAATCGTTTTAAGCAGCAGCAGGAACTTATCCAGGAAGATCTTTTTACCGAGTATATTGTTTGCGATTATATTTTTGAAAAAGACAGGATTTTTGCATACCTTAATCTCAGCAGCGATGAATTGAACCTGTACGAAAATCTTTATCCGCTGATTGCAAGAAGTCTGCGCAAACCGGATCTTGTTGTTTATCTTCAGTCAGGCACGGACAGATTAATGTTCAATATAAAAAAACGAAGCAGGAAAATTGAACGGGCTTTAACACGCAGTTATATTGAAGAGTTAAGCGAAGCATACAATCATTTTTTCTTCAGATATAGCAGCACACCACTGTTGATTGTGAATTCTACCGACCTGGATTTTGTAAATAAGGATAATGACTTTGATGAATTATTTAAGCAAATTTTCCGTGAAGACCGTGGTTTAACTGAATACTTTAATCCTGAATCAAAGGGCGTATGATGGTTAAAATTCTTCAAATTGTTTTTATACTCGTAATGATCCTGTTTGTGGTAAAGCTGGTGAGACTTATAATTAAATATTCATCTTCATCACGTCCATCAGTTGATGATTTAAAAGAACGGGCAGAAAAATTGCGTAGACAGATGAATGATGTTGAAGAAGCAGAGTTCAGAGAAATTCCCCCAGAGGAAGACGAAAATTCTAAAACCTGATTGTTCTGATGGCAAAAGAGTCAATACTTTCAAAAACTGTCTATGTTGTCTTCAATAGATTACTTGGACTGGCTGAAAATAAAAACAGGGATTTAGGACAGCCTAAAAGATTTATAATAATCAGGCAGCACAACCAGCTTGGTGATCTTCTTTCAGGAGTATCCCTTTTCCGTGCTGTTAAAGAAACTTATCCAGAATCATATCTGACTTTAATCGTCAGTCCATTCAACTACCCGGGGATAATTAAAAACAGGTTTATTGACAGACTATTTGTTTTCGATAAGAAAAAACTTTTTAACCCGGTTTACCTCATCAGTTTCTGGAAAGTGTTAAGAGAAAATTACGATGTTGCAATTGTTCCCGTTGTTGTTTCAATTTCATTTACAAGCAATCTGATTGCCAGACTATCAAATTCTAAAATCAGAATTGGTGCCGGATCATTGAATGGGAAAAAAAATGAAAGTGAATTTTTCTTCGATAGAAGAATTAATCTGGACTGGAGAAATCATCCTGATTCAAACATTTCAGAACGAACCCTGAATATTGTAAGACCTTTTGGAATAAATACTGATAATTACCGTGCAGAGATTAATTTTAACGGTACTGATACAATCGCAGTTAAAAAGTTTATTGATATTAGTTTCAGACCAAAGAAAAAATATTTGATTGGATTTCATATCGGTGCAGGTAAAATTAGTAATCGCTGGTCGCTTGAAAAATTTTCAGTTTTGATTAAAAAGCTAAATGAAAATTACTCTGCAAATTTTTATATAACAGGAAGTAAAGCAGATAAAGAAGAAATTGAATATATAAAAAGTAATTCAGCTGTTGCTCTTGGATTTTTTATAAATAACCCAGTTCCACAGCTTGCTGCGCTGGTATCAGAATCAGATTTATTTATTTCTAATGATACAGGAATTATGCACGTTGCCGGAACAACAAAAACACCGCAAATATCTATCTTTGGGCCCACAAACCCTTTTAACTGGGCACCGATCGGACCTAATAAATATTTTATAAGAAAATCAGAATTAATCGATGATGTTGCAGTTGATGATGTTTATCATCTCTGTGATATCATTTTAAATAAGAAAGAGCCTCAATTATGAAAAAATGTATAGCTGCAATTGATATGGGAACAAATTCATTCCATCTTATAATCGTTGAAGTGAAGAAAGGCGGCTCCTTCAAAATTATCGACAGGGAAAGAGAGGTAATACGATTAGGTTCTCACAGCGGAAAAAGCTTCAGTTTAATTACAGAAGATGAAATCGAAAAAGCTGTTGAAATTTTAAGGAACTATGAAAAAATTGCAAAGTTCTACAATGCCGAAATAAGGGCGATTGCGACAAGTGCTGTAAGAGAATCAAAAAATAAAGAAGAATTTATCGACAGAGTTTATGAAGATACGGGTATTACCGTTGAAGCTATTGACGGCAAGTGGGAAGCTGAATTAATTTATCTTGGCGTTCAGCATGCTCTTGATGTTAAAAAGAAAAGAGTTCTTTGCATTGATATTGGTGGAGGAAGTTCCGAATTTCTTTTGGGAGAGAATGGGAGATCGGAATTTGCTGAAAGCGTTAAAATAGGTGCGGTAAGATTAAGCAAAATGTTTTTTCCGGACTACACTCTTAGCGATTCCGGGATTGATGATTGTAAGGGATATATCAGGGATAAAATAAACACCTATAATCGTCTTAACTCTGAACATAAATTTGATTTATCTATCGGTACATCCGGAACTATTATTGCCGCTGCTGCAATCATACATTATAAAAGAAACAAGAAATTTTCAAAATCGTTAAATGGATTTTCTTTCAACTCCACTGAATTGTTTGAATTAACATCTCAGGTACTTAATTGTAAGACTCCCGTTGATCGACTTTCTATTGAAGGAATGGAAATTAAAAGAGCAGAAATTATTCCTGCCGGATTGTTAATATTATCTCACACGTTCGAAACTTTTAAACTAAAACAGATGACCGTTTCTGAAAATGCATTGAGAGAGGGAATTATTGTTGATACCATCAGGCAAATGCAGGAGGAAACGTCACTTTCTATAAATTAATAACGCCCATTCCAATCTATATCACCTTTAATTAGTCTCAGTCCCTCGTTATATTTGATCATTAATTATTAATTACAAATGAACAGAATCAGAAATTTCTGCATAATTGCTCATATTGATCACGGCAAATCCACCATTGCTGACTGCCTGCTGGAAAAAACCGGTGCCGTAACGGCAAGGGAAGCGAAAGCACAAGTCCTGGATGATCTAGAGCTTGAAAGAGAGCGTGGAATTACAATTAAATCTCACGCGATCCAGATGCATTATACTGCTGCCGATGGCGATGAATATATTCTTAACCTGATAGATACTCCCGGTCACGTTGATTTCAGTTATGAAGTTTCCCGTTCACTCGCAGCCTGCGAAGGTGCTCTTCTTGTTGTAGATGCTGCACAAGGTGTAGAAGCTCAAACTATCAGCAATCTTTATCTCGCTCTCGATGGAGGATTGGAGATAATTCCAGTCTTAAATAAAATTGATCTCCCCAGTGCAGAAATTGAAAAAGTTTCTCATCAGGTTACTGATCTCATCGGGTGCGAAGAAAAAGATATTATAAAAGTAAGCGCCAAAGAAAAAATCGGTATCGTTGAACTTCTGGAAAATATTGTTAAAAGAATTCCGCCACCCAAAGGTGATGAGAATGCACCGCTTCAGGCATTAATATTCGATTCTATTTTTGATGCTTACCGTGGAGCAATTGCCTACATCAGAGTATTTAATGGCACCCTCAGAATTCATGATAAGATAAGATACTTCGCAACCGATAAAGAAATGGAAGCAGAGGAAATCGGTGTGTTAGGTTTGCGCAAAATAAAAGCCGACGAACTGGCAGCAGGAAACGTAGGTTATTTAATTTCCGGGATAAAAGAAGTAAAATATGCGAAGGTCGGTGATACAGTTACTCATTCAGTTAACGGATCTAAAACTCCACTGCCCGGATATAAAGAAGTTAAACCAATGGTTTACAGCGGACTGTATCCAACCGACTCAGATGATTTTGAAAACCTGCGAGATGCATTGGATAAATTCGGCTTGAATGATTCGGCACTAATGTATCAGCCGGAAACATCTGCTGCTCTGGGTTTCGGATTCAGGTGCGGGTTTCTTGGTTTGCTTCATATGGAAATTGTACAGGAAAGATTATTAAGAGAATACAATCAATCCATCATCACAACTTTGCCAAACGTTGAGTACCACGTAGTAACAAAAAAAGGAAAAAAAGTAATTGTTGATAACCCTGCCGAGATGCCGCCTGTTGGTGATATTGAAAAAGTTGAAGAACCATATATTAAAGCTCAGATTGTTACTCCAAGTGAATACGTCGGCAACATAATGAAAATTGCGATGGATAAAAGAGGAACTTATAAAAACACGACGTACCTCGATCCAACACGTGCTGACCTTGAATTTGAATTTCCGCTTTCAGAAATAATATTTGATTTTTATGATAAGCTGAAATCTACCTCCAGAGGTTACGCTTCGTTTGATTATGAATATATAGGTTATAAAGAATCTGATGTTATCAAACTTGATATTTTATTGAATGGCGAACCCGTGGATGCACTTTCAATTATTGTTCACCGCGATAAATCTTATGACTGGGGAAGAAAAGTCTGTTCTAAACTTAAAGATCTTATTCCACGACAGATGTTTGAAATAAACATACAAGCTTCAATCGGTTCGAAGGTTATTTCAAAATCAGTTGTAAAAGCTTTACGGAAAAACGTACTCGCAAAATGTTACGGCGGTGATATTACAAGAAAACGAAAGCTCCTTGAGAAACAAAAAGAAGGCAAGAAAAGAATGAAACAGGTTGGTAACGTGGAAATTCCTCAGGAAGCTTTTCTTGCAGTTTTACAGTTGGAAGATTAACAGGATTATAAATGAAGAAAGATAAAATCAATTTAAAAAGTTTTCTTAAAGCATTATTAATAATATTAATTGTTGCTTTGCTGATAAAAGCATTTTTCTTTGATGCATTTGAAATTCCAACTTCCTCAATGGAAAATACATTGCTTCCCGGGGATTTTATTATCGCGGGAAAAGCCGCATACAAAATCTCCACACCTAAGGAAATTCCCGTATTAAATATTCGTATTCCATATATAGATCTGATTGAAACCGGGGAACCACGAGTGAATGATCTGATTGTTTTTGATTTCCCGGGAAATAAAATTCTGGGCAGCGCAAAATATGTAAAACGGATAATTGCTGGCCCGGGAGACTCACTCAGGATTGTTAGGAATGATTTATTTATCAACAGTATAAAAATAGAACTTCCTTCAACATTAAAATTCACAGGATCGTCCGATGGTTTAATGGATAAAAAAGATGAGAAAATTTTTCCTCCAGATTCGAAATGGAGTCGGAATAATTACGGACCGATTGTAATTCCGCAAAAAGGTGATATTATAAAAATAGATGCTGGTAACTTCGAAAAATGGAAAGACCTGATAAGTCTTGACAGCCCGGATAATGTAGTTCGGGAAGAAGGATCTGTGGTTACACTAAACGGCTGGCCAATAAAAGAATATACGCTGACAAAAAATTATTACTTTGTCATCGGTGATAATTTTGATCAGAGCATGGACAGCAGGTACTTTGGATTCATAACTGATGATATGATCGTTGGTAAAGCTTTGTTTATTTACTGGTCAATAGATGGTAATAAAATGGCTCCCGGTCCGCTTGGTTTTCTTTCTGCATTAAGGACAAAAAGACTGCTCCAGGGTGTTGAATGATTCTGTATTTTTTTCCATCAAATGTGAATTTATTGCGATAATTTCATCTTTTTAACAATTAGTTAATAACTTTTTTATTCCCTTCCCATCATTTATTAATATTAAAATTCTTAAATTTATTACTACTACTTCAATAATTAATTTTCACAAATGAGCAAAATTTTCTTTCCTGCACAGCAAAGGTATCTCTCTTCATTCAGAAATGAAGAAGATGAATTAATTAAAGAAATGGAAGCTTATGCGAAAGAGCATAATATTCCAATCTTGTCCTGGCAGAGTGCAGAATTTATGGAACAACTTATACTGCTGTTAAATCCAAAAAGAGTTTTGGAGATCGGTACAGCTATTGCTTATACTTCAATCAGAATTGCACGTAATCTGAAAAAGAAATCTGTTGTTCATACAATTGAAATAAGTCAGGAAAATATTGCTTCAGCAAAGACTTTTATCGAAAAATCAGGAGCAGCTGACAGAATAAAACTTCTTGAAGGTGATGCATTGGTATTGATGCCAAGGCTTACGAAAAAATATGAGCTCATTTTCCTAGACTCCGACAAGGAAGATTATAAACGTCTTTTTGATTACGCGATGATATTGCTTAAACGTGGTGGTGTAATTGTTGTTGATAATTTGCTCTGGGGAGGTTATGCTGCTTCTAACCGGGTTCCGTCAAAATACAAAGCTTCGACCGAACATATAAGAGAATTCAATAAAACTTTCATAAAACAACCGAACTTAAAAGCTTCTATTCTTCCCATTGGTGACGGGCTTGGCCTTGGAATTAAAAAGTAATTTACGCTAAGAATAATTCTTCTGATCATTTTTTCTGGTAATCTTCATTTTAAATGACAAGTGAAAACACAAAAAACTTTCTTGAGGAAGTTGAGAAACTCCTGGGTGAATCATTAAACCGGAAAGCTGATTTACAGACTATTTTTGAATTGAGTGCTCAGTTTAAGCTGGAGAAGAATTTTGAAGAACTCGTTTTCAATGGAAAATATTTGAACGGCTTGATGAAGGTTTTGAAATCAGGACCAGGCATACCTGAAGTAGAAAGTCTTGAACACATAAAAAAAGATCTTGCGATAAAAATGGAAACATTAATTAGTCAGATACGTGAAATAGTTTCCAAATCGGATGAAGCTACAATGTCCTTCTTCGAAAACAATTATTTACAGCTCAGTCAGCAAAATCTGCTGAACCTAAATTCGCTTATTGAAGACCTCGACCGGATCAAGAAATATCTTAACTTCAAGAAGAGAACAAACTAAATATTTATTCCGGTTTCTGAAGCCACTTTTCTAAAGCTTCGAGCAAATGTTCCATTGCAATGATTAATGGTTCGTGCTGGCTTTTCTCAATGTCCTGAAGTATTTCACTGTGAATGCCAACATATGCTTTGTTCAATTGCTGAACGAGAAGTTTCCCTTTCTTAGAAAGAGTTACACGCATATTCCTTCTGTCATTCGGATCGATTTCCCTGTTGATGTATTCCTTTTTCACAAGTCCATCGATAATTCGTGTTAACCTGCTCGGACTCAGAGCCATTCTTTCAGCGATTTGTTTATTATTCACACTTTCATCAGTACCGAATAAACGAAGACATCTGAATTCTGCTTGAGTTAATCCGTGAACTTCAGCTAATCGTACTTCTTTCTCCTGGCAGTTTGCAAGTAAACTAAATGTTAGGTTGGCGAGGCGCTCCGCAGTTTGATTTGTATCCATGATCTCCCCAAAACGTAGTGAATTGAAATATTGTTTATATCAAATATCGCTAACAACGATTATTTTATCAAGTGAAATCAAATATTTTTTTAGATGAAAATTACTACTTGTAAAAAATCTGTTCGCTTGCCGTTAATTCTGCGTTTCCACTGGTTACTTCAGCTATTTCTACTTTTATATTATTCAATTCAACCGGTCTGACAAAGCAGTTAATAATTGCTGATTGTTCATAATTCACGTTTTCTATTGTTACTTTATAATTTCCGAGGACTCTGTGAATACGGCTGATATTATCAAAATCAGATTTAATAAAAACTTTTTGATATAAAAATCTTGTTGAAATTTTTGAATTCTGGAGAACATTTATCGCACAAGTATGATAGGCTTTTCCAAGTGGTCCAATCCCAAGTTTAGTTCCTCCAAAATATCGAATCACAACAACCAATTGATTGACAAGTTCGAAATGCTCAATCGCATTCAAAATCCTGATACCTGCAGTACCTTTCGGCTCTCTGTCGTCTGAATATTTTATTTTATCATTCAATAATTTATAAGCATAACAATGATGTGAAGCGTCGTAATATTTCTTTTTAACATCAGTTAATGTATGATTTAATTGTTCTTCGTTATCGTTATGAAAAACCTGCCCGATAAATACAGAACCTTTTTCTTTGATAGAAAATTCGTTGAAACCTTCAATAGTTTTGATTTGTTCGGGGTAATTCATTTCATAAAAGTGGAGAGATGCATTTCATTTATAATTGATTATCAGAACTCGTATAGGTAATATAACAATTTAAATTTTTACTTTGATTTGATGTGGAAAAAGATTCTATAATAATAAAAGGTGCGAGAGAACATAATCTCAAGAATATCGATCTTGAGATTCCGCGTGATTCATTTACGGTAATCACGGGACTTTCCGGTTCCGGTAAATCGTCTCTTGCATTCGATACAATTTATGCAGAAGGTCAGCGGCGTTATATCGAATCTCTTTCTGCATATGCCCGCCAGTTTTTAGATATGCTTGAAAAACCTGAAGTTGACTTGATCGAAGGTTTAAGTCCCGCCATTTCAATTGAACAGAAATCAACAGCTGGAAATCCGCGATCAACGGTTGGAACTGTTACAGAAATTTATGATTACCTCCGACTTCTTTTTGCACGGATTGGAATTTCGCATTGTTACAATTGTGGAAAGCCGGTAAAGAAACAAACCTCAGCCCAGATCATTGATTCAATTTTAACAAAAATGGATGGAACAAAAGTTTCAATCCTGTCGCCTATGGTTAGAGGAAGGAAAGGTCATTACAGGGAGTTGTTTGAAGAAATATTATCCGATGGATTTTTAAGAGTAAGAGTTGATGGAGAAGTTTTTGAAATTACTAAAGGTTTCCATGTTGACCGGTATAAAATTCATGACATCGAAATTGTTGTTGACAAAATTCTAGTGAAAGAAGCAGCCAGGAGCAGGATTACAGAATCAGTTGATGTAGCTCTTAATTATGGAAACGGGATTGTAATTGTTGATGATGGGAAAAAGGATAACATTTACAGCCGGCATCTTGCCTGCCTCGATTGCGGAATCAGCTATTCAGAGCTGGCACCGAATTCATTTTCATTTAATTCGCCCTACGGTTCATGCCCTGATTGTGAAGGACTTGGTGAAAAAAAAGAACTCGATATAAACCTGATCATTCCTGATTGGAATAAATCAATAAATGAAGAAGGATTAGCTCCACTTGGAAAGCCAAGATCAATCTGGTTCTTCACTCAGCTTGAAGCTGTTGCAGAAAAATATGAATTTGATTTCGACACTCCCCTTAAAAAATTCAAAGAAGAACAAAAAGAAATTCTGCTCCAGGGAAGTAAAGAAAAAATTTCGTTTAACTATTCTTACGGAGGAGGAAAACCCGTTCAGTATATACACAGGTTTTCGGGAATCCACCGCTATCTTAAAAACTATTACGATACCACATCTTCAAATAAAGTTAGAGAATGGGTTGAATCTTACATGAATACGAATACCTGTTCTACCTGCTTTGGCGGAAGACTGAAAAAAGAATCTCTCGCAGTAAAATTTGACGGAAAAAATATAAGTGAAATTACTGCGTTGTCAATTCGAAGAGCATCAGAATTTTTTGGCAGATT
The DNA here is from genome assembly GCA_035293265.1 of Ignavibacteriaceae bacterium. GTDB lineage: Bacteria > Bacteroidota > Ignavibacteria > Ignavibacteriales > Ignavibacteriaceae > DATDOL01. Next base: position 15,906 of record DATDOL010000216.1, read on the forward strand.
AAAGCTTAAAGGTAAAGACGCAATCATTGCCAAACCGATTCTGAAAGAAATAACAGAAAGACTGCACTTTTTACTAAACGTCGGATTGGATTACCTGACTTTAAATCGTTCGGCAAGAACTTTATCAGGCGGCGAATCACAAAGAATAAGATTGGCAACTCAAATAGGTACACAGCTTGCCGGAGTTTTATACGTTCTTGATGAACCATCAATCGGACTTCATCAAAGTGACAATATTAAACTCATTAACTCACTTAA
>DATDOL010000217.1:0-6716 GCA_035293265.1 Ignavibacteriaceae bacterium
TCAACTATTTCCTGGGGCTTCATAATAATTTCTTTACCAATCAACTTCAATTCTCCCTGGATATTTTCAAGTCTGAGAGCAATCGGAATTTCATCGAAGGATTTATTAACAATATTTAAATCATAAATATTGCTGACCATATCGTCCGGCTGTTCCTGAAAAAGTAATCCGGGAGTCCGCAGAACATTGATGCTGAAGTCAGATCTGTTCAATAAAAGAAAAGTCAACACACCAAGTAAAACAGTTAAGAGCAGGCTGTAAATAATTGCACGCGGAGTGAATTTCCATTTTGTTTTCTTTTCAATTGAATTTGTGGAAGCATAACGAATTAAGCCGCGAGGTTTTTTAATCTTATCCATAATATCATCGCACGCATCAATACAGGCAGTGCAGTTCACACATTCAAGCTGGATGCCATTCCGGATGTCAATTCCAGTCGGGCAAACGACAACACATTGATAACAATCTATACAATCGCCTAAATGACTTTGGTCTTCATCTTTTTTTATTTTACCTCGAAGTTCACCACGAACATTATCATAAGCAATTACGATTGAATCGCGATCCAGTAAAACTCCTTGCAACCTTCCATACGGACAAACAATTGTACAGACCTGTTCCCTGAATGAAGAAAAAATAAAATAGAAAACTCCGGAGAAGATTGTGATTGCAATTAAACCCTGAATGTGTTCTGAAGGGGGATCGGTTACAATTTTAATCAATTCATCCAGACTGATGATATAAGCAAGGAAAATATTTGAAATAAAAAATGCTATCCCGAAAAAGACCAAATGTTTAATAAATTTTTTAGAGAATTTATTTGCATTCATCGGCTGGGTGTTAAGTTTTATTTGATCCCTGGCATCGCCTTCAATCCAGTATTCTATTTTTCTGAAAACCATTTCCATAAAGATTGTTTGTGGACAAGCCCATCCGCAAAAAACTCTTCCAAAAATAGCAGTGAATAATATGATGAAAACTATTGTGGCAATCATCGCTATCACAAAAAGATGGAAATCGTGCGGACCAAAATAAATACCAAAGAGAATGAATTTCCTGTTAAGAAAATCGAAAAGCATTAAAGGACGATTATTTATTTTTATGAAAGGCGTAACAACAAGTATTAATAGTAGAATTGCAGAAATTATATTGCGTGCATTATAAAATCTACCGGAAGGTTTTTTAGGATAGATCCATCTTCTTTTTCCTTCTTCTGTAACGGTCGCTAATTCGTTTCTAAAGGATTGATTTTCTTCATCGGGAATCAGAAGCTCTGCTTTGTATTCGCTCATGAATTAACTGATAAAATCTTACGATCTTATTCCTTTATTAATATTCTCGATACTCAATTTTCGCTAGGCAATATTCAATATTCCAATTAATTATTGAATGACAGGTTCTTCCGGTTCCTGCCATAAATCACCTTCCGGATTTTTTGGTGCTGCCGGTTTTGTTCCGTGTAATGATAGGATAAAGCTCGCGACTTGCTGTATCTGGGAAGCATTCAACTGAGTCTGCCAGCTTATCATTCCTTTCTCAGGAACACCATATTTAATGACTTTAAAAATATTTTTAATTCCTCCGCCATGAATCCAGTAATCATCTGTTAAATTCGGACCGACCAAACCTCCGCCATCCGCAGCATGGCAGGCGATACAATTATTATTAAAAATTGTTTTTCCCGATTCTAAAGCTGCAGCTTCTGTTAATTCAGTAACATTGTCTTCATTCAATAAAGCGCCGGATTTTTTTAATTTTTCCATTTCAAAGGATGCGAGACTCATTTCCTCATTGTATTCATCATACATAAGTTTTCCCGTTTCAAAAACATGATAATCCAGCATATAATAAACAGCAAAAATTATTGTGATATAAAAAAGCCAGCTGAACCATGGCGGGACTTTGTTATCAAGTTCTCTTATTCCATCATAGGCATGTTCAAACATTATCTCACTTTCTTTTTCAATCGGAGCCGATCTGGTAATAAACTGTCTGAACCTTGCAAAAATTGATTCTCTTTTTTGTAAAGGTTTCTCTTTGCTTTCAAAATAGATAATGCTGAGCAAAGCAATGAAGATAATAAGAAGTAATACTATTGCAACAGTTTCGTAATAAGTTGAAGAAAAATCACTTTCCCCCTCAGCAAAAACCTGCGGTGTTAAAGTGAAGCCTGATATTATAGCTAATGATAATCTGTTGAATGCTTTTGTGAAATAATTATTTATCATTTACTCCACCTGTTAAATTTTCGATTCATTTTTTTTACCGGAAAATTCTTTGGGCTTCAGGACTGCCTGGTATGAATCTGGTTCAAGAGGAAGTTCTTTCATTTTTTTTATGTAGTGCTTATCAACTTTTATCAGCCACAAGATTATCACAATAAAAAATGAAATAAATATCAGCATAGATATTATAGCGTAAAATTCAACTCCTTCGATAGACTGTAAATAATCTTTAAACATTTCTTTATAACTATTTGTTGGTTGAATAATTTTTTGCTTTGATATCTCTGCCAAGTCTTTGAAGGTATGCGATCAAGGCAATGATTTCTTTATTTGCTTCTGCCGGTGCACCGCTTTTCTGAAGATCAAGTGTGATTTCCTCCGCTTGTGCATGAAGGTCTTGAATAGCAAATTCTTCGTACCCATCGGGATAAGGAACTCCGATACTTCTCATCACATTAATTTTCTTTGAAGTATTAGAAACATCCAGATCATTTGTAAGCAGCCACGGATATGATGGCATTATTGAACCTGGAGACATACTTCCAGGATTTTCCATATGCAGATAATGCCAGAAATTCGGATACTTTCCACCAACACGATGAAGATCAGGACCTGTTCTTTTCGATCCCCATAGGAAGGGGTGATCATAAACATATTCGCCCGCTTTTGAATATTCACCATAGCGCTCGGTTTCACTTCTGAACGGTCTGACTAATTGTGAATGACAGCTGTTGCAAGCCTCACGAATGTAAATATCTCTTCCCTGCAACTCCAAAGGTGTATAAGGTTTTACTGAAGCAATTGTTGGTATATTTGATTTTATCAAAAACGTCGGAACAAACTCAATTATTCCTCCAATTAAAATTGCAACGAGAGCAAGGAACAAAAAGTATATTGGTTTACCTTCAAGCCAGCGATGTCTTATTCCTTTTTTAAATGGATCATCAATTTTTATCAATGCAGGTGCTTCAGCAGCTTCATCTTTCTGGAAGGATCCTTGTCTGGCTGTTTTGATTAAGTTATAAACCATTACTATAGTTCCAACAAAGTAAAGAGAACCGCCGATCATTCTAATGATATACATCGGAATAATCTGAAGAACAGTTTCCAAAAAGTTTGGATACTGAAGCACACCTAACGGAGTGAACTGTTTCCACATCAATGATTGTGTGATGCCTGACCAGTACATCGAAGATGCATAAAATACGATTCCCAGAGTCCCGATCCAGAAATGAAAATTTGCAAGTTTTTTAGAGTAGAGTCCTGTCTTCCAGAGTTTCGGGATCAGCCAGTACAAAATTCCAAATGTTAAAAATCCATTCCAGCCAAGTGCACCGATATGAACATGTGAAATTATCCAGTCAGTAAAGTGGGCAATTGCATTTACATTTTTTAATGAAAGCATCGGTCCTTCGAATGTAGCCATGCCGTAAGCAGTGACTGCAACAACCATAAACTTTAATACAGGATTTTCGCGGACTCTGTCCCACGCACCTCTGAGTGTAAGCAATCCGTTTATCATTCCGCCCCAGGAAGGAGCAATCAGCATAATTGAAAAGACAGTTCCAAGTGATTGAACCCAGTCAGGCAAAGCTGAATACAAAAGATGATGTGGCCCAGCCCAGATGTAAATAAAAATTAATGTCCAGAAGTGAACGATTGAAAGTTTATACGAATATACAGGTCTGTTAGCAGCTTTGGGAAGATAATAATACATCAGACCAAGAAATGGAGTGGTAAGGAAAAAAGCTACGGCGTTGTGTCCATACCACCATTGAACTAAGGCATCCTGAACACCCGCATAAATCGGGTAACTTTTCAAAAAACTAACAGGAATTTCAATTGAGTTCACTACATGTAAAACTGTGACGGTCACCCAAGTTGCAATGTAGAACCATATCGCAACGTACATATGTTTCTCTCTTCTTTTCAGGATAGTGCCGAACATATTTATTCCGAAAGCTATCCAGACTAAAGCGATTACAATATCGATTGGCCATTCGAGTTCAGCATATTCTTTACTTGTTGTAATTCCAAGCGGAAGTGTGATTGCAGCAGAAACAATTATTAATTGCCAACCCCAGAAATGAATATTACTGAACAGATCGCTGAACATTCTTGCCTTGCACAGTCGCTGAAGCGAATAATAAATTCCCATAAAGATTGCATTACCGACAAAAGCAAAAATTACAGCATTTGTGTGAAGCGGTCTGATTCTTCCGAAAGTAAGAAAAGGAATATTAAAATTTAAGGCGGGAGCGAACAACTGAGTTGCAATTAAAAGTCCGACAAGCATTCCAACCACTCCCCAAAGAACAGTTGCGAATGCAAACTTTCTTACAATCCCGTTATCATAACTGAATTTTTCTAACTCCATTAAACTCTCCTGTGGTTGAAGGTCAGATTATTTTTTCATTTTTTTATTTGAACTGTCAACACGCTTATCATCTGCATCAAACAGAACTCTGACTGAGGGTGTATATGTATCTTTGTATTGCCCGCTTTTTACTGCCCAAAGAAAAGCAACTAAAAAACTGCCGGCAATGAACAAGCTTATAAAAATTAAAATCACTATTACTTCCATGCTAAGTTTCTCCTCTTTGCAATAAAGTTAGTTGCTAATGTTGCAAATGACACAACAGTAATTGAACTAAGCGGCATCAGCACAGCTGCAATTAGCGGGGAAAGCAATCCCTGAACTGCAAAGCTTAATCCAATCACGTTATAGAAAAACGATATTCCAAAGTTAATATAAATTATATTAACACTATCCCTTGAGTATTTTAAAAAGTCAACAAGTCTATTCAAAATTCCTGCATCAGCAATAGCATCACTTGCAGGTGTAAAATTACTTATATCATCCGTCACTGAAATTCCAATATCACTTTGGTTTAAAGCACCAGCATCGTTGAGTCCGTCACCAATCATCATAACAATTTCATTTTTTGATTGGAGAGTTTTTATATAGTTCAGCTTATCTTCGGGTGATTGGTTGAACAAAAGATTGCTTTCACTGGTAAAATATTTTTGCAGATTTTCTTTTTCGGCAGGATTATCACCCGAGAGCAAAGATAATTTATATTTTTTTTCAATCTGCTTTATAGTTTCTGCGATTCCTTCTCTGTACGAATTAGAAACAATAAAGTTTCCTAAAACCTCATCATTAAATGAAATATGAATTTCGGTCTTTAGAAAATTATTTTTGGAATGATCATTCACCAAACCAATAAATTCTGATGAACCAATTTTTATAGGATTGCCATAAATCACCCCTTCAATGCCCTTGCCGGTTATCTCATTATAAGCTGTCACCGGGAAAAAATCTTCTGCTTCGAGAGAATCAAATATTTTTTTGCTTAATGGGTGGGTCGAATTCCTGACAATCGATTTAATAGATTTCTGCTGATGAGGAGTAAGAATTTTACCGTGATAAATTAAATCGGATTTCCCCGGCTGAGTTATTGTCCCGGTTTTATCAAAAACTATGGAATTTATTTTAGCAATCTTTTCGATTACAGCAGAGTTTTTTACATAAAGTTTATTCTTACCGAAAATCCTCATTGCATTTCCTAAAGTGAAAGGAGTGGATAATGCAAGAGCACAGGGACAAGCTACAATTAACACTGCAGTAAAAACATTCAGTGCTTTTGCTGAATCGGATTGAAACCAGTATAATGCTGCAGCTGCCGCAATTAACAAAACAGCTGTTGTAAAATATTTGCTTACTGCATTTGAAAAATTTGTAAACGTACTTTTGGAAATTTTACTGAATGAATCATGATTCCATAACTGAGTAAGATAACTTTGCGAAACTTCTTTAATTACTTCAAGTTCAATTGCACCTCCAAGCTGTCTTCCTCCGGCATAAATCATTTCACCGCTGACTTTCCCGACAGGTTTGGATTCTCCCGTTACAAAGCTGTAATCAATTCTCCCATCGCCATTGAACAAAACACAATCTGCAGGAATGAGTTCATTTTTTCTAACAATTATTCTGTTTCCTGTCTTCAGATTTGAAACAGGGATTGATTCTTCTTTTCCGTCAATAAGAATTGTAGCTGCAAGAGGGAAGTATGATTTATAATTTCTTTCGAAATTTAAAGTGTCGTATGTTTTTTCCTGAAGGAACTTTCCTATCAGCAGAAAAAAAACGAGTCCGGTTAAAGAATCAAAATATCCGGGACCGGACAAAATTAAAACTTCAAAAGCAGAACGGAGAAACAAAGCTAAAATTCCTAATGAGATGGGTACATCAAGATTTATGAATTTCTTTTTCAGACCCTGCAATGCTGAAATAAAATAACCTGAAGCAGAATAGAAAAAAACCGGCAAAGAAAGTAAAAGATTCAAATGACCAAAAAGTTTTCTGAAATATGTTTCGGTAATATCGATCGACAAATATTCCGGAAAACTTAAAAGCATCACATTACCGAAACAAAAACCTGCAATCCCGATTTTATAGAATAATTTTTTGTTGAGATGTTTTTCTTC
>DATDOL010000218.1:0-6065 GCA_035293265.1 Ignavibacteriaceae bacterium
ACCCCACCTCGTTCCTCCCCTTTAGCAAAGGGGAGGATGAAGGAGGGGTTGGAATTGAGTATTTAATTTTTGTTGTTGGATTAAACGGATTCGGGTAGTTCTGATAAAGCACAAATTCCTTCGGGGTAAAATCAACTTCAACTTCTATTTCGTTTGAATATTCAAAACTTCCATCAAAATCAATCTGCTTGAGACGGTATTTGTAAATTCCTGTTGTAATATCTTCATCAATGAATGAATATGACTTTGGTTCTGTTGTTGTCCCAAATCCCGGAACGAATCCTATTTTCTCCCAATCTTGTAATCTTTCAATTTTGGAATTTTGTAATCTTTGTATCTCAAATCCCGAGTTATTTATTTCTGTTGCGGTTGACCAACTTAACAAAATTACTTGTTCGTAGACTTCAGCAGTAAATGATATTAGCTCAACAGGAATGATATTATCGTAATCGACAAAGACGTGCAATTGACCAATGCTTGGATCGGTAACTATAAGACTATCAGTTCCTGCAAATACTTTATTTATTATTCCACCACCTAAAATATCCTGAATTGTACTTGTTGGAGCTATTTCGGGAGGAAGGTTCCAGATGATAGTCATTGGATAATATAAGGATTGAAATTTTATTGAGTATTGTATTGTCCCACTAAATGGAAATGCTGGCGGGTTACCTGGAGCTCGGTAATCTTTTGGCCCGCCTAACACCCCCGTAAAAGGTGGTAGCCACCAACAGGCATTAAAATCATTTGGTGGAGGACCTAGGTAGCATCCGTCGTATTCACCGAGCCAAGGGTCAATACTATTAGTTGCAGTTAGGTCCAAACCAAAGTTTATAACATTATAACGACCTGCATTATCATGCACAAATATTGGGATATCAACAGCAGCTTGTCCAAAAACCCGAATGTCAATCAGCAATACAAATGAAAGAATTAAAAATGTCTTTTTCATAACAATCCTCGTCTATTTATAGTAAGGATGTTGATAAATAATTATTTTAGCAAAACCATTTTCTTAATTGAAATAAGATTCCCGGCTTTAAGTGTATAGAAATAAATTCCACTTGAAAGATTCCGGCCTTCGCCGGAATGACTTGTGTTAAACTCAACTTCATAAACTCCGGGTTGTTTTTCTTCGTTAACTAAAGTTGCAACTTCATTGCCTAATACATCGTAAACTTTCAGAGAAACGAACCCCACCTCGTTTCTCCCCTTTAGCAAAGGGGAGGATGAAGGAGGGGTTGGAATTGTGTATTTAATTTTTGTTGTAGGGTTAAACGGATTCGGGTAATTCTGATAAAGCACAAATTCTTTTGGAGAAAAATCAACTTCAACTTCTATTTCGTTTGAATATTCATAACTACCATCAAAATCAATCTGCTTCAAACGGTATTTATAAATTCCTGTGGTAATTTCATTATCAGTAAATGAATATGATTTTGGTTCTGTTGTTGTTCCAAACCCGGGAACAAAACCAATTTTCTCCCACTCGTTATCATTCTGAGTCCTGCGAAGAATCTCAAATCCCTGGTTATTAGTTTCTGTTGCGGTTGTCCAATCTAACTTCACACTATTTTTGGATAAGGTCGCATTAAGCGAAACTAATTCGACAGATATTGGAGGAATAAAAAAATAAATCAGCATTTTAAGTTTATTAAATGCAATAGGATCAGGAACAATAAAACTTCCTGTACCAGAAATAGGAACATTAATAAGTGTCCCTGTAATAATATCCTGTAAAACTCCGGTAATACCTGGTGGTAAATCCCAGTTTATTTCTATTCCACCAGAAAATTCCGGTTGATAAGATAATCTATACTCTTTTTGCCCCTGATATGGGGGATAACTATACCTGTAATCTTTCACGGAATTCAGGCTTCCCGAATAATTATTTTCCGGAAGAGTAAATCTCGCATCAAAAGCTCCTGGTGGAGGAGGAGGTGGTATATCATTTTCTCCAATTATCTGGTCTATACCATCGGTTGCCAATGAATCTACTCCGAATAGTAATGTTTGGGATGAAACATTACCTTCAATTACAAGTATTGCTTCAACTTGTGGAGATAATAGTTGATTTGAAACAAACACTTGGTGTGGTGAGCCGGAGGCATTATCTATAAATTCAATAATTCCAAACTGAAAACCGGAAGAATTATTTAAAGTGACGAAAATTTCCACCATAGAACCTGGTGAGATTGATATTGGGAAGGAATTAGGAGAGATCGAGTAATTACTATTTGATGATATAATGCCAGAAATAATTAGTGAATCAAAGTCACCGGTATTTGTAATCCAGAATCTTTGAGTTGATGGAGGGGATCCAAACAATCTGGAAGCCGGGTAAATAGAAAACTCGGCTTGTGAAGGTACAGATGATACATTAAGAACTGATGGCGACCCGGGGGCATTATGTATAAACTCTATTGTTCCCTGTTGTATCTCAGGCGCTGATGTATAAATGACAAAAAAAGTTTGAGTTGACAGAGGTTCAATTGCAATCGGGACAGCGTTTGGTAGAATATTGAAATAGCTGTTTGTTGAGATGATCTCGTTAATATATAACGTATTCAAATATCCAAAGTTTGAAATTGTAATCGGTAAACTGTCTACAGTCCCAACCGATAATTGCGGAAAGATTAATGATGATGATGAAATAGTAAATGTTGGTCCGGGTTGAAAACCTGGAGGTGCTGATACATTGAGATTTGTCGGTGACCCATATGCATTATGAGTAAATTCTATTGTCCCCAGTTGGGGATTAATTGTTGCTGTATTTGTTACCTGAAATATTTGAGAAGCTAACGGTGCAATATTTATTGGGAATATGTTCGGAACAATAGCAAAAAATTCATTAGATGAAACAATATTGCTGATGGTTAATGTGTTAGCCAATCCGTAATTTGTTACTGTCACCGGAAGAGTAGTGTCACTGCCAATAATGTTTTGTGGGAAGTTTAATTCTGATGGTGAAATTCCAAATATCGGACCATTTGGATCTCCTCCGATGTTATTATAATCAACAAAAATATTTAGTTGACCGATACCAGGGTTTGTAACTACAACACTGTCAGTTCCAGCAAATACTTTATTTATAATCACTCCGCCAAAAACATCCTGTATTCTACTTGTTGAGGCTATTTCAGGAGGCAAATCCCAGTTTATAGTTACAGGATAATCCAGAGTTTGAAATTTTAAGGAGTATTGTTTAGTTCCTGTAAATGGGAAAGCGGGTGGATTACCTGGTGCTCTATAATCTCGAATGGATGATAATACTCCGCTGAATGGAGGCAGCCACCATCTTACATCGAAATGATTACCCGGTGGACAAGGTGGAAGATCAGATTCACCTAATTGAGGATCAATCCCATCTGTCGCTTCAAGATCTAATCCAAACCATAACCGTTGAAAAATTCCGGTACTATCACGAATCTTGATTTCTATATCAACTGCTGCTTGTCCGAAATTTATTTTGGGACACAACAAAATAAAAGAAATTAAAAGAATATGTTTTAGCATTTTTCCTCCTTAAGAAAGAAGTCTCTTAAGAATCTTGCAGTTAACCGAAAAATCTTGTGGGATTTTGTTGTTAGTTCTCTTCCTGAAAGGTTGCAGCTAAGGAGTGGTATAGGAAGAAATCCGGAAATTATTTTGTCCCACAACAGAATTTTTCCTTCTTTACTCATCTCAATTTAACATATTGGTATTAAGAATCAAATTGCTGTCATAATAACAATAACTGCAATTACCGGTGTTGGCAATTAGGTTTAAAATTTTCTCTTGAAAATCTAAATTAGTTCGGACTTAGACAAACATTTCTTCCGAGAATCTTAACTCAAAAAGTGTTAAATTTCAAAAAATTAAAAAGAAGTTTATATGCACATTTGCATTTTTGAGGACGAACAATATCTTAATTTTGAGCCGTTAATTTACCCCAGGCCTGTTTACGACCTCGTTTGCGGTGTGAATTCTCTGAAGGAAAAAATTCTGAGAGCTTTTCCAAAAGATAAAGTTATTTTGCATTGCAGAAAGTATCTTGAAGAGATCGTCAAAGTAGAAAATCCGGGATTCAAGGTGAATGAATTTCTTAACGATGATATTCTGTTCATAAACGGAAGAGTGATTGCAGATTCAAATTTAAATCAGATCCTTTCAAAAAAAATCGTTGGTGAAAAGGTGTTTACTTTGGGGAATAATATCATAGCAGCAAGATTGTCAGCAGATTCGGTTGACAAGCTCAGGAAACAATCAAATGATGTTATTCACAGCAACTTCTTTAATGGTATTGCAGCAGAGGAAATTAAAGTTAATTGTGCAAATTACATCTGGGATTTGATATACCTTAATGGAACTGAATTACAAAATGATATCCGGAACATAATCAAACAGAAGAAAATAAAAAAAGCGGACAAGAAAAAATATAAAGGCGTTCATTTTTTAGATCAGAAAAATATTTACATTAATAAGAACGTCGTGATAAAACCCGGAGTTGTTATTGATGCTTCAAACGGTCCTGTTTACATTGATAAGAATGTTTTAATTTCATCTAACGCTGTTATTGAAGGTCCTGTCTATATCGGTGAAGGAACTAAAATCAAAAGCTTTGCTTCAATTTGTAGTAATGTAAGTATCGGTAAGATTTGTAAAATTGGCGGCGAGGTTGAGGATTCAATAATTCATCCATACACAAACAAGCAGCATCCGGGATTTCTCGGACATTCATACCTGGGAAGCTGGATAAACATTGGCGCTGATACAAACTGCAGCGATCTGCAAAATAATTACGGTACTGTGAAAGTTCAGATTAATGGAAGGCACATAGATTCAGGCAAACAATTTCTCGGCTTGATTATGGGTGACCACACAAAAACAGCAATCAATACAATGTTCAATACGGGAACTGTTGCCGGCTTTTCAGCAAATATTTTTGGCGCAGGATTTCCTCCCAAATATATTCCTTCTTTCGGTTGGGGAGGAAGTGATTCAATAAAACTGTACAAGCTTTCCAAAGCCCTTGAAACAGCAAAAGTGGTTTTTAAGAGAAGAGATATTCTCTTCGAAAGTAAAGAAGAAAAATTATTTGAAAAGATTTTTGAGCTGACACAAAAAGACAGAGAGATCAGAGGATTTTAATGCAGGAAAGTACGTTTCATCTGGAATATCATACTGTTCAGGATTTATATCAGGGAGTGCGCGGGCTAGCTGTTAAAATTCTCAATCGTGTTGAAAGGACAGATGCATACCTCGAACGGCTGCTCGATAATGAAATGAAAAACAGCGAACTGAAAGGACCGGACAAAGCACTTCTTTATGAAATCGTTCATGGCGTGGTCAGGTGGATGGGAAGGCTTGACTGGATTCTGAATGGATTTTACAAAGGCACTTTTTCAAAAGCAATTCCAAATTTAAAAAATGGGTTGAGAGTTGCTCTCTACCAGATTTTATTTTTAGACAGAGTTCCGGATTATGCTGCCGTAAACGAAGTTGTTGAATTTGTTAAAAAGTTGCAGGGGCAAAAACCTGCCGATCTTACAAATGCTGTTTTAAGAAATATAATCAGAAGCAAAAATGCAATAAGATATCCTGACCCTAATGAAGACTTAGTCGGATATCTCAGTGCATATTGTTCTCATCCGTCATGGATGGTGAAAAGATATCTCGAAAGATTTGGAAGGGAAGACACGGAAAGCTTACTGCTTGCAAATAATGAAAAACCGTTTTTAACACTTCGTATCAATGCTCTGAAAGTAAAACCCGATGAGTTTAAATCATTGCTTGATTCTGTAAACCTGAAATATAACGAGGGTAAATATCTGACTGAATTTATTAAGCTTCATAATTTGACGAACATAACTGCTTGGGAATATTATGCAAAAGGATATTTTAACATACAGGATGAGAGTGCCGGACTTGCCTGCAGATTGCTCGATGTTCACGAAGGAATGCGTGTACTTGATTTATGCGCAGCTCCCGGCGGAAAGACAGCTTACATTGCTGCGATCATGCATTCGAAAGGAGAAATTGTCGCAATTGATAAGTTTGAAAGCAGGCTGAAATTGCTGCAAAAA
>DATDOL010000219.1:0-4774 GCA_035293265.1 Ignavibacteriaceae bacterium
GCAGGCCATTCGTCACCGGTATTATATGTTCTGGCTCCGTTGTGTTTCATCCAGTAACCTATTCCCGGATTAGCAAATGTTACTGGTATGTATCCGCCGGAGTACCTGAACACATTCGCACCGGGATCTCTGAATGCCCACCAGGTATTTACATTCTGATTTGCCGGATGTAATCCCGGTATAGATACCATATTCCAGCCGTTTGTGATATTCACTGATACTTGAAATCTTGGTCTTTCCTGGATATGTATTTCACCATCGATAGTTCCTCTGATAATATTTTGTGAAACAGAGTCTGTTAAAATTCCTCCGCTAAGATGAAGCGGAAAAGTTCCTGTATCGTTCCCTGCCACAAAATTCATCGTTGCAACAGTTCCGGAATCTCCGGTAAACGGCAGTTCATTTAAGGAAAAAGTAAACAGACGAATTTTGTTTGATGTAAGAAGCGTCGTGAACAGTACATGATCTTGTTTCCTGTCAGTAAGAGCTGCACTATTAGGTACATAGAAAAGACTATCCGGAAAATCGAGATCAACCTGGAAATCAAAAAACTGCTCGTAATTATTGACATCAATTTTTAAAGTTACAGTATCACCAACATATGCTTCTGCATTTTGAATGAGGATATAATTAGGAGCGAATGAAGCTGCAGTAACATCGAGAAAAAATGGATTTTCATCCGGATCATTACTTACAATGGTGTAAAATGCCGAGTACTGACCTTTATTAATATTATGGAATTTAAGATTGAATGTTTTGCTTCCACTAGGCAGAACACTTTGAGGCAGAGATGTTGCATTCCAGAAATATGATTCTGACGAAAAGAACTCGGTAACAATTAAAGTATCATTACCGGTATTACTTAACTGGTAATCATAAGATAAGGTATCAAGAACCGATACTTCTCCAAAATCTGCTTCTGTCAGTCCCGAAATATCCGGAGAGATAATTTTGATGTAGCTTGGATAAAAAGCAGTAAGAATGTTTGTTCCGATAGCATTAGTAATAACCACATTGTTCAATCCCACATTATAGGTACCTGCACTTCCATTTAAATTGAACTTTACGGATACAATCTCACCGTCATTACCTGTAAACGGTGCATTCGTAGGTGAAAAGGCAAGAATACGCAGAGTCTGCTGATTAACCAGGTTCGCTATAATGATATGGTTTGTCTTTCTAAATAACCAGACTGAATCCTGGATAAAAGTAATCACAGAAGGGAGTATAATATCAAATTGAATTCCTGTAAACTGATCTGTATTATTTATAGTGTATGTAATTTTAATCGGATATCCTGATCTGCCCGAATCAGGAACCATATGAAGTTCATTGACGGAAATTGTGTTCTCCTGTGGATTGCCTGATACATCTGGTGAAAAAATTTTATCCTGAGCCTGCACATTTATAATTAAAAATACGATGTTAAGAATTGCACAGGTTTTTATTTTATCAATCATAACAATCTCAGGTTATCGTTTTATTTTTATCGCAGATAGAGGAGCTCATCAATAAACTCACAGCTATCACATACCCCGAAGGGATGTATTTGAAAATTAAAATTGCAAAATTTATTTTACATAAACAACAATCTGATATTGAAGGACAATACTTACTTAACCATTAACACAACCATTGTCTTACCCTGCAAAAAAAATCCCGCTTAACTATAAGTCAGGCGGGATTTAATTAATTCTGATAAAAGTTACTTCATCAGGTCTTGTCCTCCATAGATTTATCGGAGGAGTATCATTTTCTTTGTTTCAGCAAATGCCTGCCCCTGTGGGGACCCTGCTGTTAATTTGTAGAAATATATTCCGCTGGTCAAGCCGGCAGCGTTAAATTCAATTTCATAATCACCGGCCTGGATTTCTTCATTTACCAGTATGGCAACTTCGCTTCCGAGAACATCATATACTTTGAGTGTTACAAATTCTGCATACGGAACTTTGAACCCGATCTTTGTTGCCGGGTTGAAAGGATTAGGATAGTTCTGAGATAAACTGTAATCGCTTGCTGTTATTGTTCCTTCTTCATCTGAAGTAATTACTTCAGGGGTTAGCGTCAACGAAACATTCTGAGTTGGATTATTAATATAATCCAGATCTGCACTAAAAGACTGTTCAAGATCAAACCCAAACTTATCACCAAATATTCTGTAGTTGCCTGGTTCAAATCCGTTCATTACAAATTCACCGTTTGAATTTGATATTGCATAAGACCTGATATTATTATCTTCGTCGAGTGCGAATACAACAGCACCAACAATTACTTCATTTGAATTGTCTTTTATTGTACCTGTAACTTGTGCAAAGCCCGTTGCCTCAAACGGATGAACTATAAAATCTATTCCTGAAACAATCCCTGAGGTTTCAACTACAACTGAGTCAGCTTCTCTCCAGTTAAGCGTAGGCTGTCCGTCATACCTGAAAAATGTGGCCATATATTCATCGTGCGGGATTGCAAGTAAAATATATTCTCCGGGAATCATGTTATTAAATCCATAATTACCAAGCGTATCGGTTACGGTGCGGTACTTTTTCATATGATGTCCACCAAGGTTGAAAGCTGTGACATGAGCTTCAACACCCTCATTTTCTTCATTCTTAACCATTCCTTCAATTCCATTATTATAAAAAGGTGCAGGTTCAATTATAAAATCAATACCCGTAATATCACCTGTCACAGGAATTCTGTCGGCTTCAGCAAAAGTCTGTTTGTCGTCATAATATTCCGGCATAAGATTTATATCAAATGGTCTGCAGAAAACCACAACAGTGTCACCTTCCCTGACCGGCACAGAATAATTTCCAAGACTATCGGTTACAGTCCATCTATGATGATTATGATGGAAGTAAGTGTTCATCCTTACCGGGATTACCATTATCCCTGCTCTTAAAGGATTTCCCGAAGTATCGGATACATTTCCGCTCAGAGTAAATAAAGTCGGAGGAATAAACGGAGCCAAACCAATATCAAAGTGGATGCTGTCACCACTCTCAACCGTAATTAAAGTTGCCAGTTGAATTGTAGGTACGTTATCATAAAATTCCGGAATGAATTCCATTGCAGAACTTCTCATATAATAATCGCCCGGTAATAGGTGCGCTATAAACTCACCCTGCGGGTTGGTGGTTACAACCGAACCATGAAAGTTATTGGCTTCAATAAATCGTACTTTACCATCTGCTATCGGCTCATTATTTACTTCGTCGAACAAAGTACCGGTTATTACAGCAAGATCCTGATTCACACTGCCCAATGTAATTTCAACAGTATCAGACGGATCACTTTCACTGGTCTGATTGACTGTTGTAACGTAGTAGGAATATGTTGAATCGGGAAGAACCATATGGTCGATAAATACTCTGTGCATTATGTGGTTGGCAATTCTGATAAAATCCCCGGGATCATTAATACTGCCATGCTTTTTATAAACATTAAATCGTTCCATATTGCCGTGACCATCCCATTCCAGCTTGACAGCTTTATAGTTCATCCAGTCAATTTCAGTGGCTGTTAGATTTTCTGGTGGAAGAAGTTGTCCGAAGGTATTGATTTGCGATCCAAGAATGATGGTAAATAGTGCGAGTGTAAAGATTTTAATTTTCATTTGAACCCCTTCTATTAGTTTGAAAAAAGTGTTTAAGCTGTGGTTTAAAACTCAGTAATTTAAAAATGATATACAATAACTATAAAAAAAATTTATCAATAATTGTTTAGTAGCAAACAATAAACTTTTCGCGTTTATTGTTGATTGATTGATGAGCTGAACGGACAAAAATAATTCTTGAGATTATTACAGTCCAAAAAGAAGGAAAAAGACTTTGATTATGAAAGGAATTTTTTGAACAAATAATAGAGAGGCGAAAAAGGAATATGTTACTTCACCTTTACAACAACCATTGTCATATCATCGTTGACTTCAGTGCTACCACGGAAAGAGCTTACAGAACTCCAGATCTCATTTACGATTTCCGAAGAGCGGGCTGAGGATTTATCTTTAAGTATGCTATGTAGTTTTTCTTCCCCGAACAATTCATTCTGGTCATTCATAGCTTCTGTTACACCATCTGTGAAGAATGCAAATGTCTGGCCGGGTTTTAGTTTTACTATTTCTTCGACCAGGGACTTTTCAAAAATTATCCCTTTCTCCAGCCCGATTCCTATCCCCTGTGTGCGGTAAGATTCAACTGAACCGTTTGAAGCTGACAGGATTGGTAAATGCCCTGCCCGGCAGAATGTTAATATATTATTTTCCATATCGAACAAAGCAAGCGTCATTGTAACAAACCAGCTCCTGTCAATTTCGTTATAGATTCTTTTATTAACCTCGACTAAAATTTCTTTCGGAGATTTATCCTCTTTACAGCTGATCTGAATAATCGTTTGTAATTTTGTCATATAAAGTGAAGCGGACAATCCTTTACCTGAAACATCACCGACTACAACAAAAAGCTTTTTATCGAGGAATGTGATCAAATCATAATAGTCACCGCCAACCTGCATTGCTGGTTTCATCTCACCGCAGATATCCAGATTTTTTAAATTCGGAATGTACTGAGGAAGAAGTCCCTGCTGAATTTTTCTAGCGAGATCAAGGTCTCTTTCAATCTTTTGTTTTTCAACTTCTGATTTATATAACCGGGCATTCTCAATTGAGATTGCAGCTTGATTTGCAGCAGCCCACAAGAGCTCAAGATCCTTACCGGCAAAGTGAGAGCCCGAATGTTTGAGTCCGAATAACAACAGTCCAACAATTTTTGATTTGGCA
>DATDOL010000220.1:0-4607 GCA_035293265.1 Ignavibacteriaceae bacterium
ACTGAGAACCGTTCAGCCCTTCTGGGACTGGTGGTGGGTAGTAGATAACTTGTGTATCTACGCACATTACATTATTCCTGTTGAGATGACATCATTCACTGCAGCAGTAGCAGGAGGAAATGTAGAGTTGAACTGGACAACGGCAACAGAAACCAATAACCAGGGATTTGAAGTTCAAAGAAAAGCTGAAGGCAGCGAATTTGAAAAGGTTGGTTATGTTGCAGGTTTCGGAACGACAACCGAAACTAAAACTTATAATTACACAGATGAAAAAGTAAATTCAGGAAGCTATAGTTATCGATTAAAACAAATAGATTTTGACGGGAGCTATGAATATTCACCTGAAGTTGAAGTTGATGTAATTACTCCGATAGAATATGTATTAGAGCAAAACTATCCAAATCCGTTCAACCCCAATACAACAATCAAGTATTCAATTCCTGAAGATGGATTTGTAAAGCTTGCAGTATACAACTTGCTGGGTGAAGAAGTTACAACGCTTGTAAATAACACACAGAAAGCAGGAAGGTATGAAGTAGGATTTGATGGATCAGAGCTCTCAAGCGGAGTATATATTTACAGGATAGAAACAAGCAATTTCACATCATCAAAGAAACTGATGTTGATGAAGTAATTGTAAAATCTCATTCTTAGCTTCGCTAGGAAAGTTAAAAACCCCCCTTTATAGCGGGGGTTTTTTTATTTGCATAAATTGGATTTATTATGGTTGAAAGTGGTGATAATTAATACTTAAGTTACATTTACAAATTTTACATCATTAATTAAATATTAAAAAAATAATTCTAAAATATCCACAAATAAACAGAGGGATTAAAAATGAGACGCAATCATTTTTTAAAAATTAAAAATTACATGCTCATTGCACTCATTGCAGTCAGCAATTCGTGGGCGCAAAAACCGTCACAAAATTCTTTACTTGAAATTCTACCAGATGAACAGGAAGAAAGCATAACAACCCATAACATGAGAATCAATCAGCATTCAGGTGTTCCGATTGCTGTTTACAAACCGAACTACATCGTTAATGCCGATACCCCGGAAAAAATGGCCAGACAGTATCTTTCTGAAAATCACGATCTGCTGAAACTCGGAGCTGAGTTAAATGATTTGAATTACATCAATACAACAGAAACACTCAGCGGGTATCATGTTCATTTTGCGCAGTATAAAGGTGAATTCCCGGTGCATAATTCTACAATAAATATTACAATCGATAGAAATAATCGTGTCGTTTTTGTTATGAACGGGTATAAAATTCAGTATGGTGTTAAAATAATTCCGGATCTTGAGCAAATTAATATCACTACAGATGCAGCTCTAATTATTGCAAAAAATTATTTAGGACTTGAAAGTTCAGTCGCATTCGAAAAAAGCGAGACAAAAGTTTATTACAATAAAGGCGAATTCAAACTTGCACAAGTTGTTACAATTGTACCTGCTGAAGAACTCTTTGGTGAATGGGAAATTATGATTGATGCCCAGACGGGTGAAATTTTCAGAGTTGAAGATAAAGCATGTTATTTGGATCCGGGAAGCAACAATCCTCCATTAATTAATGGAACCGGTTACGTTTTTGATCCTGATCCTATTACACATGCAAGAACAACTTATGGCTCACCAGGATTTGTTGATAATAATGATGCTGATTCAGATTCATTAACAGCTCATCGTGAATTCAGGACTTTGTATGATATTACTTTTAACGGAAGTGTTTACACTCTGATTGGTCCGTGGGCAGAAATAAGAGATTTTGAGTCACCATTTACCGGGCTTCATACCAATCCTACGAGTGATTTCTTGTTTACCAGGAGCAGTGATAATTTTGAAGCGGTTAATACTTATTTTCATATTGATAATACTATGAGATGGATAAATGATTCTCTCGGAATTTCACTCATACCGTATCAATACACGGGCGGTGTTCGGTTCGATCCACATGGTTTAAGTGGAGCAGATAATTCACACTATATCACTGCTACCGGTAGTATTGCATTTGGTGACGGAGGTGTTGATGATGCGGAAGATCTCGGTGTTGTTCTTCACGAATTCGGTCATGGTCTTCACGATTGGGTTACAGTTGGAGGATTATCACAAGTTGAAGGATTGAGTGAAGGCTGCGGTGATTATTGGGCTACATCATATGTTAGAAGTACCGGGTACTGGAACCCCCCTGATCCTGCATACAATTGGGTATTTATCTGGGATGGTCATAATCCATTTTGGCCCGGAAGAATAACTAATTATACTGCTCATTATCCTGATGGTTTAGTCGGACAAATTCACACAGACGGACAAATGTGGGCTTCATCGCTTATGTCCATATATGATTTAATTGGCAGAACTCCGACTGATACAGATTTTATTGAAGCATTAGCAATGACTAACGGAAGTTCAAGTCAGCCCGATGCAGCGAATGCATTTATTACCGCAGATCAATTAATTTATGGAGGCAGTCATCTTGCACAAATTATACCTGTATTCGTGGATAGAGGATATCTTGAAGGACCAATAACAGCAGACTTTATGGCTGATGTTACTAACGGTCCGGCACCATTAACTGTTCAATTCACTGATCTCTCTATTTCGCAACCAAATCCTATAATTTCCTGGCAGTGGGATTTTGATAATGATGGCACCATTGATGCAACCATGCAGCATCCAACATGGGTTTATCCAAACTTTGGGATTTATACAGTTACACTCACAGTCTCTGATGGAACGAACACAGACTCGGAGACAAAAACCGACTATATTACAGTTACCGATCCAAACCAGGTGATCGATATTTTGTTCTGTGATTCATTTGAGAATGGATTAGGGTTATGGACAATCACAAATAATGGTGGAACCTGTGTATGGCAGCAATTAACCCTCAGTTCAAATGCTTACACATTACCCGCAACAGCAGCAGGTAATTTACTTGGCGCAGATTCTGATCTTTGCGGAAGTGGAACAACACTTCTCTCAACAGCCACACTAACTCAATCACTAAGTCTTGTAGCACCTAATCCGTTCGTATACCAGTACGCAGAAATATCTTTTGATAACGACTGGAGAGTTATTGATGGAGCAGATGAAGCACACGTTGAAGTTAGTATAAATGGTGGCTCGACTTGGACATCGGTATGGAGTAAAGTTGGAGTAGATCAGAGAAACTCAACTGAAATTATTAATATATCAGCTTATATTGGTCAGCCAGATTTTAGAGTAAGGCTCAGGACGGTACAACCTGGATGGGACTGGTGGTGGGTAGTCGATAACTTCTGTATTTATGGAATGTATATAGTTCCGGTTGAATTGACTTCGTTTACGGCAAATGCAGTTAAGGATGGAGTTGAGTTAAAATGGAGTACTGCCACAGAATCCAACAACCGGGGTTTTGAAATTGAACGAATGAGCTCAAACCAAGAATTTATTCCGATTGGTTATAGCGAAGGTCATGGTACAACTACTGAACACAAAGATTATTCATTTATCGATTCAAAACTGGCAGCCGGAAATTACACTTACAGATTAAAGCAGATTGATTTCGACGGAACATTTACTTACTCATCAGAAGTAAACGTTGATGTTGAACTTCTGCATGAATATGCGCTGGAGCAAAACTATCCTAATCCGTTCAACCCAATTACAACAATCAAGTATTCGATACTTAACGACGGATTTGTAAAGCTCGTTGTTTATAATCTGCTGGGTGAAGAAGTAGCGACACTTGTAAATAACACACAGAAAGCAGGAAGGTATGAAGTAGGATTTGATGGTTCAGAGCTGTCAAGCGGAGTATATATTTACCGGATAGAAACAAGCAACTTCACATCATCAAGGAAACTGATCCTCCTCCGCTGAAGATTACTATCCGGAACTTTGGTGTAGGATAGCTCCGGCGGACAAGTGTTGATGAAGTAATTGTGAAATCTCATTCTTAGCTTTGTTAAGAAAGTGAATAACCCCCGTTAAAGCGGGGGTTTTTTATTCATTATTGTCATAAGTAAATAATTTTCATTCATCAACTTAATTTTCTTGCATCTTGATTTTTGTTTTTGCACATTATATCCGGCATAAATTCACACGCTGTGGGCAAAACAAAATAATCGATTAATAAAGATTTTTTTTCTGATCATTAATTCTTCGTGGAAGAAGAAAGCAATACTGTCATGATATTTCCGGTATTCTGCAAAGAGATAGATCATTCAGACCAAGCACTTTATTATTTCGGCATATTCATTAATTCACTTCTCAATTCATTCAACTATTCTAAAATTAATTATAATGGAGGAAACCATGGCAACGGTCTATGTTAAACTTTCAGTAATAGGTGGTAAAATTCATATCGATCCCGATAGCTGTAAAGTAAACCCAAATGATGATATCAGGTGGTACACTAATGAGAGTACTTATACTTTCGAAATTGCATTACATAATAATGATGGATTCATTCCGAATGAACCGAGAATTGTTAGTAAAGAAGTTGGTGATTCTGATCCTGTTACTTTACAAGTTAACGATCCGACCGAAGATTATAATGTTAAATATTATTCTGTTTGTGTTTTGAATTCATCCACAGCAATATTGCCGCCGGATGCGCC
>DATDOL010000221.1:0-9036 GCA_035293265.1 Ignavibacteriaceae bacterium
AACTGTTATACTTGCAGGAAAAAATGTTGTTGATATTTCATTCTTTGCTGAAGATCCTTTTACGCTTGATGAGCTTGCAAAAAAAATGAATGTTACTGCAATAGTTGACTGCGGAGTTTGCCCGGGGCTGAGCAACATTATTCTCGGGTATCATAACAAGCAAATGCAAATCGAAAGTTATGAATGTATGGTTGGCGGGCTTCCATCGAAAAAAGAATGGCCTTATAAGTACAAAGCATTTTTTTCTCCGTCTGATGTAATTGAAGAATACACTCGCCCTGCAAGAATTGTTGAAAACAGTAAGACAATTGTTAAAGAAGCTATGACAGATCCGGAACTGATTGAATTTGATGAGGTCGGAACTTTGGAAGCTTTTAATACAGATGGTTTAAGAAGTCTCTTAACAACGATGAAAATTCCGAATATGACTGAGAAAACTTTGCGGTATCCGGGACACATTGAGATAATGAAAATTTTCCGTGAGACAGGTTTCTTCAACAGTGATGAAGTTGATATAAAAGGTAAGAAAGTAAAACCGGTTGAGCTTACAAGCAAATTACTTTTTCCATTCTGGCAGCCGGATGAAGATGAGGAGGAATTCACTTTGATGAAGATTAAAATTACTGGAAAAGAATCACGACAAAAAAAAGTTATTGAGTATATAATGCTTGACCGGTATGATCATAAAACAAAAACCTCTTCGATGGCAAGAACAACCGGATATACCTGTACTGCTGCTGCGAGACTTCTTCTTAATGGAAGTTTTGACAGAAAAGGAATATCCCCGCCCGAATTTATTGGCGAAGAAGAAGGATGCTTCCAAAAAATTATTTTTCTTCTTGAAGAAAGAAAAATCAAATTGATTTCAAATATTGAAAGCGGGCATAATTAAAATATTATTGGTTCCGATATTCTCTGTCAGCATGTTCTCACAACATGAAAACAGCGAATTCAAATTGATTCCGGATTCGGTTATGCGTTACAAGGGAATTACAAAACCTTTTGTGATCGATTACAATCTTGATGAACTATTCATACCATTTAACTCAACTAATGATGAAGTTGCAAATTATAACAAGTCCACCGTGTGGATGAGAACAGAAATGTCAATCTTCAGCAGCATGATGTTTAATGTTGAGGAAGATTTTGATAATCACATGCTTTTACCTCTTTACATAAAATACCTTGAAGATTCTGAATTCGACCCGGTCAGATCTGCGCTCGGAATGGCTCAGCTAAGCGCAGTCAGTTACCTTGCTTACAAGCATGTAAAAAAATATGGCTTTCTGAAATAATTACTTCGTTTCTTAATCATCCGTCCACGTATTATTAATGAAAAACCCTATCATCAATTAATTTTTCTGAATAATCTTATTGTTATTTTAAAACACTAACAATAAGTCTCAACGGAGTGCCACATGAAACTAAAAAATAAATTTATCTTGTCCGGCTTGATTGCTTCTTCATTCTTAGCAGGTTTTATTCTTTCTTCTCCTGAAGGTGAAATCGATAGGGATGTAATACGGAATGCAGAAAAAATCATTGGGCTTGAGTTTACAGATGCAGAACGAGACTCAATGATTGGTGATTTAATTGAGCAGCTTGCCAGCTATAAAAATATTCACAAGATTTCTTTGAATAATAATGTTTCGCCATCATTATTTTTTAACCCGTTACCGGTTGGTTTTAAAATTAGCGCGGAACAAAAAGAAATCAGTTTTAGCGATTACAGTTATGTTAAAATGCCGGTAAACAAAGATGAGCTTGCATTTTTCTCTATCGGCGAACTGGCGGAATTAATCAGAACTAAGCAAATATCATCAATAGAATTAACAAATTATTTTTTAGACAGATTGAAGAAATATGGTCCCATCCTGCAAAGTGTGATCACATTAACTGAAGAACGAGCCTTGAGAGAAGCCAAAAAAGCTGATGAAGAAATTGCGGCAGGAAATTACAAAGGTTTGCTGCATGGAATTCCATACGGTGTAAAAGATCTTCTCTCAGCAGAAAATTACAAAACCACCTGGGGTGCAACTCCATATAAAGAACAAGTCATTGATAATGATGCGACCGTGATTAAAAAACTTTCTGATGCCGGTGCGGTGCTGGTTGCAAAATTATCTATGGGTGCACTAGCCTGGGGTGATGTTTGGTTTGGCGGGAAAACAAAAAACCCATGGAATATTACAGAAGGTTCGAGTGGATCTTCGGCTGGCTCTGCTTCTTCTGTTTCTGCCGGACTTGTGCCATTTGCAATTGGAACAGAAACCTGGGGATCAATAGTTTCTCCATCAACAGTTTGCGGTGTTACCGGTCTCCGCCCGACTTATGGAAGAGTAAGCAGAAATGGAGCAATGGCTTTAAGCTGGTCGATGGATAAGATTGGACCTATTTGCAGAAACACTGAAGATCTTGCTATTGTGTTTAATGTAATTTATGGTCCTGATATTTCTGATCAGTCGCTGTTTGATTTTCCTTTTAATTATTCACCTGAAATCCATTTCAGAAAACTGAAAATTGGATATCTTAAAAATGATTTTGATACTGAATACGATTTCCATACAAATGATTCAATCACTCTTGCAAAGCTGCAAGAGCTTGGGGCAGAATTAATCCCGATAAAACTTCCGGAATTACCGGTGAAGGATTTGGCATTTATTCTTTCTGCAGAAGCTGCGGCGGCATTTGATGAGCTTACAAGAACGAATCATGATGATCTGTTAGTAAGGCAGGTTAGAAATGCCTGGCCAAATGTTTTTCGGGCAGCAAGATTTATTCCCGCTGTCGAGTATATTAATGCAAACAGAATAAGGTCTGAGCTGATTCAACAAATGCAAAACCTTATGAGTGAATTTGATTTATACATTGCGCCATCATGGGAAGGAGATAATTTATTATTAACCAACTTAACAGGTCATCCTTGCGTTGTGCTTCCTAACGGATTTTCAGATGATGGAACTCCAACGAGTATCACGTTTATTGGACAGTTGTTTGATGAGGGTAGATTAATTGCTTTTGCAAAACAATATCAGGATGCAACAAGTTTTCATTTGAAGCATCCCGCACTTTCAGAGTAAAATGAAGTAAAAAGTTTAAATTTGCAAAAATAGTATGTGGTCGATAAATCATTTAAATAACTTGTAACTGGAAATAAAATATTTTAAGTTTACACATCCGGCTGGAAAATCAGATAAGAGTACTACAAAAACACACTTCGTTATCTAATTTTTACATAGTGGCAGATAATCCTTCCCGGTATTGTTTTAACCACTCCAGCGGGAGATAAATAATTCTAACTTAATTTTTTTAGGAGAAAAAATGAATATCTATGTAGGCAACCTTTCCCAGGAGGTTAGTGAAGAAGATCTGAACACCCTTTTTGCAGAGTATGGAAAGGTGAGCAGTACAAAGGTGATCCGAGATATGTTTTCACAGGAATCAAGGGGGTTCGGATTTGTTGAGATGCCAGGTCAGGCTGAAGCTCAAAAAGCAATCGATGAATTAAATACCCGAGAGCTGAAAGGAAAGAAGCTAATTGTAAATGAAGCTCGCCCGAAACGTGATAGTCGTGGCGGAGGAGGAGGGGGTTCCCGTGGTGGTGGTGGAGGTTCCCGTGGCGGCGGAGGAGGACGAGGCGGAAGCGGCGGCGGAAGACGCTATTAAAAACTTTTAGTCCAAATATAAAGCCGCATATTTATGCGGCTTTTTTATCCTGCCTTTCTGTTATCCAAATCACAAAAACTAAAACGCTTAATCATTTATTTTAATCAGCTTATTTTTTTACTAAACTATTAATTGCATGAAACGAGTTGTAATAATCGGCGGCGGTTTTGGGGGACTGACTGCAGCAAAGGCACTGGTAAAACATAATTTAGAAATAACCATTATAGATAAAACCAATCATCACTTATTTCAGCCCTTTCTCTACCAGGTTGCGACTGCTGCTCTTTCACCAGCCGATATTGCACATCCGATAAGGTCAAGTTTTAGCGGCAATAAAAATGTAACCGTTCTTCTCGGTGAAGTAACAAAAATTAACCGGGAAAATAAAAAAGTGTTCTTCAACGGTACTTCGATAAATTATGATTATCTGATTGTCGCTGTTGGCTCAAGGCATCATTATTTCGGAAACCCGGAATGGGAAAAGTTTGCACCTGGTTTAAAAACTTTAAATGATGCATTGCAGATAAGAGAGAAAATTCTACTTTCACTTGAGACGGCTGAAAAAATTCACGATGAACAGGAAAGAAAAAAATATCTTAACTATGTTATTGTGGGCGGAGGACCAACCGGCGTTGAGCTTGCCGGGGCAATCGGCGAAATTGTGAACCGGGATCTTGTAAAAGATTTTAGAAATATCGATCCAAAGCAAACAAAAGTTTATTTGGTTGAAGCAATTTCTAAAATCTTAGCTCCTTTTCCTGATAAACTTTCTCAACGTGCAAAACAAGATCTTGAAGAGCTGGGAGTTGAGGTTATTTTGAATGCTAAAGTAACGTCACTAAATGAAAATGGGGTTCAGCTTGGCGACCGGTTCATTGAAACAAAAAATATAATATGGGCAGCAGGAAACCAGGTTATGCCGATGATTAAAAGTTTAAATACTGAAACTGATACTGCAGGCAGAGTAATTGTAAACCCGGACCTTACTGTCAATAACGATCCGGACGTGTTCGTAATTGGTGATGCGGCCGCAGTGAAAGATGACAAGGGATTTCTTCTTCACCCCATTGCGCCTGTTGCAATGCAGCAAGGTAAGTTTGTTGCAAAAATAATCAGGGAAAATCTTGCAAAAGTTCAAAGAAAAAAATTTAATTATAAAGACAGAGGAATAATGGCAACCATCGGTAAGGCAAAAGCAGTTGCTGTGATTAGGGGTTTTAAGTTGAGCGGATTGTTTGCCTGGTTAACATGGTGCGTCATTCATATTTTTTTTCTTATCAGTTTCCGGAACAGGTTCAGAGTTATGGCTGAATGGATGTGGCATTATATTACAAATCGTCCCGGCATCAGACTTATTGTAAAATACACTAAAGCAGATTATTAGATACAAGCAACATTTTTAATAATTGCTGGAGGAAAAATGAAAATCGGAATATTAGGATCGAGAATGGTTATTACAAAGATCACAAACCAATCTTCTTAATCATTAAAACATATCTCGAATCTTTTCTGAAATCATCAAACATAAGACCAACTTTAAGGTAAAGCATCAACCCTTGTCTTTCCTCATAAGCTTTTTCAAGCAGTTCAAAAGCTTTATCGAAATCTTTTAACGCCGCATAATATGGAATGTAATAGAAGGCGGAAACATTTTCCGATTTTGACCTTGCATCAAGCTCGTTTTTAATTTCGTCTGCTTTATCCTTCCTGCCGTTCATTATGTAACTATAAGCCATTTCTCCGATGATAATTAATCGTCTGTTGGAAAGCTCTGCTGCTTTTTCATAAGACTTGATTGCTTTTTCAAAATCATTCGAAAATTCGTATGCCATTGCGAGAGAAAAATGTGCTTCGGCATAGTTTGGATCCATCTTAATTGTTTTATTGAACTGGTTGATCGCGTTCTGAGTATCGTTCAGAAAATAATATATTCTCCCGATGCCATTGCTGACACTTGTTGATAGGGGATTGAGCTCTTGTGCTTTTTCCATTCTCTCAAGGCCTTCTTTAAATCTTCCGCGCAAAGCAAGACAGAGTGCATACCATTCGTGTGCTTGTGCATATGAAGGTCCGAGCTCAATTGCTTTTTTAAATTCAATTTCCGCCTCGTCAAATTTCCACTCAAGCCTGAATTTAATATAAGCGAGCGATGCACGCGCTTCGGCAAGATTTTCATCCATCTCAATTGCTTTCATTACATTAAATTTTGCTTTGGCTACTGCTTCCTCAACAGGCATCATTCCATAACCGGCTGCACCAATCAGAGTATACGCATCGGCTAGCCCTGAATATGCAAGAGCGAAATTTTCATCATGCTTGACTGCTTCTTCAAAATAAATAATGCTTCTTGTAACTCCATCTACATTTCGGCGGTTCAGATAAAATCTGCCTAACAGATAGGAGTTATAAGCATCCGTGTTAACCGGGTATTTATTTTCAAGTCTTTCCTTTTCTTCTTGTCTCAGCTTCACTTCAAGTTCCCCGGCAATGCTCTGTGCTATTTCAGACTGAACCATAAAAATGTCCTTCAGCTCTTTATCGTAATCCATTGACCAGATATTCTGTTGTCGTGAGACATCAATAAGCTGAACAGTTATTCTTGTTTTATTTAATGACTTGCGTATACTTCCTTCGAGAATTGTTCCGACATTCAGTTCATTGCCGATTTCCTGAACATCTCTCGCAGCTTCTTTGTACTTCATAACTGAAGATCTTGCAATTACATTTAATCCTGAGAGATTTGACAGTGAAGAAATAATCTGTTCGGTCATTCCATCTGCGAAATATTCATCTGCTGCATCGCCGCCGATATTCTGGAACGGCAAAACTGCTATTCTTGTATGCATCTCTTTATCATCAGCCAGGGGTGGAATAATATGAAGTATAGACAGAATAAATATTATTGCCAGGATGATAAGGGTTGGGGGTAAGGCGTACATCAAAATCTTTTTTCTTGAAATTCTTTCGTGAACCTGTTGAAGTTTTTTTTCTACGACCCACGGAAGCTGAACACAATAAACTGTCATTGGTGAAGAAATATTTTTTAAGGCAACTTCACCTTTTTTAACGACCGGGTACTCAAGTTTATTTTGAACAGCTCTTGCAAAATCTTCCGAGAGACAAATTCCTTCCGGTGTTGCCAGTGGTTCAAGCCTGGCAGCAATATTTACTCCATCACCATGCACATTTGATCCAATCCGAACAACATCTCCAATATGCAATCCTATTCGGATTCTGATGTGCTTTTCAGGTTCAACTTTTACATTTCTCCTCAACAAGGTTGTTTGAATTTCAATTGCACAATTGGCTGCATCAACTGCAGATTGGAACTCAACAAAGAAAGAATCTCCGGCTGTATCTATTTCATTACCAGAGTATTTAGGGAAAATACTTCTGAGAATTTTACGATGCTCTTCAAGCAGTTCAAGTGCAAGCGCTTCATTCGTCTGCGAAAGTGCGCTGTAGCCCACCATATCGGTGAACATAATAGCTGCAAGTTTACGCTGCTGCTGTTTTCCTTCTGAATTTTCATTATCCCGGTTATTCACTCGTATTCCTGTTTTTTATCTGACTGTGGAGGGATGTATAATTTTGGGGTGAATATTATATTACATGTTGATGAATTGCAAGCTTAATACAAATTAACACCTGTTTTTTCTTTCTGATTTTAAAAGTATTCACTCCCCGATCGATATAATCGAAGTATTCAGGATATGACTTGTTTGCGTACTGTCGAAAAGCTTTTAAATGATGAGCACTCTTGTTTCAAATAAAAAAATATTTTAGCTTCGCTTTCAAAATATTCATACAGAAAAATTAATACAAGCAGTCAATAATATGGCAGTTAAACGAATCCCGGACGGATACCAAAGAGTAATTCCATATTTAATTATTAATAATGTGGATACGATGATGACATTTCTTAAAGACGTATTTGATGCAGAAATAATTGAGAGAATGGCGTTGCCGGATGGAACAGTTAATCATGGAGAAGTAAGAATCGGAGATTCTGTTATTATGATGGGAAAATCTTCCGAAAATTATCCTCCCCAGGCTTCAACAGTTTATGTTTATGTTGACGATGTTGATTCAGTTTATAAGAAAGCAATTTCGATTGGTGCTAATTCTATAATGGAACCAACCGATATGTTTTATGGAGACAGGAATGCCGGCTTTGCAGATCCGCAGGGTATAAACTGGTGGGCAGCGATTCATGTTGAAGACATTGCCAGGGATGAAATGGAAAGAAGAAACACAAAAAGAGCAAAGCAGAAGTGAAAAACATATCCGATATAATGCAAAGACAGTATGAACTTGTCAAAAGTTCAAGACAAGTTGTATTTCAATTCTGTGAAAAGTTTTCACCCGGTGATTATACAAAGGAAATTAGTGGAATCGGAAGAGGAAGTGTGCGAAATCTTCAGGCTCATATAGCCAGCACTTATATTTTCTGGCTCGCAAACTTTGCAATGAAACACTCTCATTCCTTCCCTCCATATGATAGTTATAAAGATGTAAACAGTGTAATCAAACTATTTGAGAATGCTGATAAAGCCGTTTACCAATTCCTTGAACATTTTAAGAATAACTGGGAAACAATTATATCAGGAACTACTTCTTCCAATAACAAACATGTTTCAGCGGCTGCTTTTGAATTATTCACACATGTAATGACTCATGAGTTCCATCACAAGGGTCAGATTATGTCTATGGGAAGAATGCTCGGATATATTCCGCCCGATGCTGATGTTATAAGATTTACTTAAAACTTAATTACGAATCCTGCCCTGCCCGCTACCTGCAATGAAGAAATGTTTTGCATCGTCTGCTGAGAATTAAAATCACTGCTGTAATAATTAGAAAATATTTCGACGAACGGATAAAGCCAGCTTGTTGCAGCTATTCTTAATCCCGCTAATGAACCAAGAAAGAAAATATATTCATTGAAATCATTAATTGAGTGATGTGCAGTTCCAAAACTCAATCCAAAATATGGCTGAATATCCCGGTAAAATAATGTTGCTACAAGGTCTGCGTGCAGCTCTTCACTTGATGGATTTTCACCGTTTCCGGGGTTTGTAAAAAAATCAATTCCTGCTCTGGTTTTAATACCAACATCGGCAAAGTGAATCGGAAGATTTCTTGAAGCGTATATTCCAAATCCTTTTTCAGGAACTTCACTTTTATAATTGAATGATGCCCCGGCTTCCCATTGAGCCCATGCCGGAAAACTTAAAATTGTAATCAAAAAGATTAATCTAAAAACCATCCTCGCTCAGATTTCTTTCAATAACCTTTCCGTACTTCTTTGCAATATGTCTTATCTCATCAGCTTTCCCGATCAAAACAAACTGAAGATTATCTTTCGAA
>DATDOL010000222.1:0-2769 GCA_035293265.1 Ignavibacteriaceae bacterium
TGGTTCAACCTGAAAATTATAAAGATGTTTTCTCGAACTGTATCGTATCCAAAAAATACTCGGGCTTTTTCTCGCTTATAAGCACACTTTTTGTTACAAAGCTTACCTGCTGACCAGGGGCAAGATCAAAAATTATTGTGCTCGTATTCTCGCCGGCAATATTATATTTTATCAAAACACTTTTTAAAGTTTCTTTTGATTTATTTCTGGCGACACCCTGTATAACAGCAAAGTAAGGCTGATCCTGAATTTCCACGGTGTTCACATACTTACTGTTATTTACTGATACATGAACACTCCCGATAATTTCTATTGTCTCCTTGGAGTCGTCATAAATGTAATAGTAAATACTCCCGCCCAATACAGCCAGAATTAAAAAGGCCAAGAGAATTTTCATGATGTAATCTCCATTTATTTTCCTAAATCAGTTAATTTAATCAAAAACCGTTCCTTCTGATTAGGAAATGCCATTTGGTTTATTTTATTCATTATGCCTAAATCATAAAAAAATGATACATCGGCACGACAAAAGTAGCGGGCAAAATGGGAGTATGTCAGTTTATTTTACCAACCTTGGAGAGAAAAAATTTAAAGAAATTAACGCATTCTAAGTTCTTCCGCCAGTTCTTGTTTCATATTCCATAATTTTTGTAATAGCGAAGCATAATAGTAGTGCTGATTAATTTATTTAATTACTTTAAACCCAAGTTTAAATTTATTCCGGCAGGCAGATTTTGACAAGTCAATAACTTTGAGACAGGGTTCTACTCTTTATTAGCATAGTATTGTAGAAAGTTGTGATGACATAATCTTTAAATGATAGCGTAGAGAAGTGTTGTAATGCATCTCTGCAGAAATCATCTAGCTAAAAGTAAAGATGTAAAATCATAATTACCTTGTTGCCGCAATTGTTTCAATTCCCGGCGTTATTAGCTGAACAGGTACGAATTTAGATTTTTTTCTTGCATTAGACCCGAAATTTTCTTTTTTTGAATGTGAGATTAATATTAACAGGTAAGAGAGATGAAAAAAAATAAGGTAAGTCTGCTTGTACTGATCTCAACGCTTTTCATTTTCAGCAACCCCCTTATTGCACAAGAAAAAGTTGATGTTGAATTTGTATGTCCTGTTGGTGCACCGACAAATCCAAATCCACCAAGTGGCGCAACCAACCTGCCAATTACAGGAAACACTTTAACTTGGACAAACGGAGCCGGTACCCTTTTGAACGAAGTATACATTGAAGGAACTTTGGTTTATAGTGGCAATGCAATCACCAAGTTTTCTCTGACGCCTATTGAACCATTAAATTATAATACAACCTATAACTGGCGGGTTGTATGTAAGAACGATACCTGCGGCACAAGTGGTCCTAACTGGACATTTACTACAATGCAAGATCCACTATTATCTTATGTAGAAATATTTTTTGATGATTTTACAGCGGGATTAGGCAATTGGACAATCACTAACGACGGCGGAGTCTGTGTATGGATGCTGTTATCTATTTCTTCAAACGCATATACATTGCCTGCCACAGCTCAGGGTAATATACTTGCTGCGGATTCAGATCTTTGCGGATCAGGAACATCAATTCGATCAACAGCAATAATTAATGACTCATTTGATTTTCTGGGAATAGCGCACTTTTGTTATTATTCAATCTGGATCGAGTTTGATAGTGATTGGCGAATTATAGATTCTGAAGATGAAGCACATGTGGAAATAAGCACTAATGGTGGTTTTAATTGGATTTCGGTTTGGAGCAAAGTTGGTATTGATGCAAGAAACTCACACGAGGTTATTGATATAAGCAGCATTGTTCGCAACCATGAGGGTGTTCGCATCCGATTACGGACAATACAACCCGGATGGGACTGGTGGTGGGCGGTAGATAATTTTGCTATTTCTGCTGATTATCTTTTAGGTTGTAGTCAACCAGTCCGTCCCACCAACTTAATGGCTTCTGCAACAGGATATCAGGAAGTCACATTAAACTGGCAGGATAATTCCAATAATGAAATACAATTCATAGTTGAAAGAAAAGAGGGAGACTCTCTAAGTACGAATAT
The DNA here is from genome assembly GCA_035293265.1 of Ignavibacteriaceae bacterium. Lineage (GTDB taxonomy): Bacteria > Bacteroidota > Ignavibacteria > Ignavibacteriales > Ignavibacteriaceae > DATDOL01. The sequence continues at coordinate 2,073 of DATDOL010000222.1, forward strand.
GTTTGCAATATTAGATAGTGTGCCGGCGAACACAACTTCGCACATTGATAATTCAGTGACAGACTCTTCGGTTTATACATACAGAGTAAAAACATACAATCAGTGTTGTCATTCAAGATACAGCAATCTTGTACAGGTGTTAGCATGGATACCGGTTGAGCTTGTAAGTTTCAGCGCAAATGTGATGAACAATAATGTAGAGCTAAGCTGGATAACGGCAACAGAACTGAACAACAGCAGGTTTGAGATACAAAGATTAAAAGATTACAAGATTACAGAATTGCAAGATTGGGAGGAGGTTGGTTTTGTTGAAGGAAAAGGAACCACAACAGAAACACAATATTATTCATTTACAGATAAGAATCTTTCTTCTGGTAAATATCAATACAGATTAAGGCAAATAGATTTTAACGGCAGCTATGAATATTCATACGTGATAGAAGCTGAGATAGAAATGCCGAATGAATTTTTGCTCGGACAGAATTATCCGAATCCATTTAACCCGACTACAAAAATCAAATATCAAATTCCATCTGTCATTGCGAGTGGAACGAAGCAATCTCAAATGATTTCCTTAAAAGTTTACGACATCCTCGGAAGAGAAGTACTAACACTTGTTAACGAAGAAAAACAACCGGGAGTTTATGAAGTTGACTTTGATGCATCAGGATTATCAAGCGGAATATATTATTATGAA
>DATDOL010000223.1:0-2673 GCA_035293265.1 Ignavibacteriaceae bacterium
GATCCGAGGAAAAGAGGTTGGAGAAGAGTTGTACCATCACCCGAGCCTGACGAAATTATGAATAAAAAAATCATCAAAGATCTTGTTAAAAAAGGTAACATTGTTATTGCAGCTGGCGGTGGCGGTGTTCCGGTTTATAAAGGACAGGATAAAAATCTTCATGGTGTTGAGGCTGTTATTGACAAAGACCTTGCTTCATCGCTTCTTGCAAGAGAAATTGGTGCAGATGCTTTTTATATTTTGACCGATGTTCCAAAAGTTTATTTGAATTTTCACAAGCCGAACCAAAAAGCACTTGATAAAATAACTGTCAGTGAAGCAGAAGAGTATATGAATATTGGAGAATTTGCTGATGGAAGTATGGCGCCGAAAATTTTAGCAGCAATCCGTTTTGTTAAAAACGGCGGCAAGGAAACAATTATAACGGAATCAACTTTACTATCCGATCCGAACTGCGGAACCAGAATAGTCGCAAATTAATTTTGTAGATTAAAATATTTATTATGGAGTTACCATGGCAGTAAATATGAAGGGTAAAAGTCTCGTTTCAATTAATGATTTATCCCTGGAAGAGATTTACCAGATCTTTGATGTAAGTAAAACTTTAAAAGAAAAACAATCAACCGGTGAATCTCACCGACTGCTTGAAGGAAAAACTCTCGGAATGATTTTTTCGAAACGATCAACAAGAACACGTGTTTCTTTCGAAGTTGGAATTTACCAGCTCGGTGGAATTGGTTTGTACTTTGGTCCGAATGATCTTCAGCTTGGCAAAAGTGAAAACATTTCCGACACTGCAAAAGTTTTATCAAGATATTTAAATGGAATAATGATAAGAACCTTCGATCACCAGGATGTGGTTGACCTGGCAAAGTATTCTTCCATTCCAGTCATCAACGGATTAACTGACCTTCTCCATCCCTGCCAGGTTTTAGCTGACTTGTTTACAATTTTAGAAAAGAAAAATAAGCTGCAAGGATTGAAGCTGGCTTACATCGGTGATGGAAACAATGTGGCTCACAGCTTACTTAATGGCTGTTCAAAAGTCGGGATGGATCTTTCAATTGCTTCTCCTTCAGGTTATACACCTAAAAAAGAAATTGTCGAGAACGCAAAGGAGAATTCAAAATATATGGGAAGCAAAATCGAAATAACAAATGATCCGGTCAAAGCTGTGAAAAATGCAGATATTGTTTACACAGATGTCTGGGCAAGCATGGGACAGGAAGAAGAAACAACTGAGAGGAAGAAAAAGTTTGCGAAGTACCAGGTCAACCCGAAACTGGTGAAAAATGCTAAGAATGATTATTTATTTATGCATTGTCTGCCTGCACACAGGGGTGAAGAAGTTGTTGATGAAGTTGCAGATTCTCCAAACTCGGTTATTTTCGATGAGGCTGAAAACCGTCTGCATGTTCAAAAAGGTATTATGGCTTTGCTGATGTAGATTAAATAATTCTGTTATCCGGGAATTGTTTTTATTTGGAATAAATATAATTGTTTAAAACTTCCACAGTTGTTTTACAAGCTGAAAGATCAAGCTCAAGTAAATCTCTCATCGACAAAACTGCGGCAAGTTTTTCATCATCAATAATCAGGATGTGACGGGTCCTTCCCTCTTTCATTTTTGCGAGGATTGATTCGTTTGGTTCATCGGAATTTGCGATGATCAGATTTTTGCTCATCACTTCGTCGACTTTTGTTGCCTCAATACTCTTTCCCTGGGCTATCACTCTCTTTACAAGATCACGTTCAGAAAAAACTCCGACTAACTTCGGTCCTTCCAAAACCGGTACAAGTCCGACTCCTTTTTCCGCCATATACAGCACGGCTTTTTGAACACTTGTTCCGATCTGTACAGTGTATAATTCTCTTCCAGGTAATAATTCTTTTACGGTTTGCATATATCCTCCAGATAATTTTTAGTCGAATATAATGGATATTTCGTGACATGCAAAATGAAAAAATTGACCTAATACGGAGAAAGATTAAATATTTATTCTAAAAATGAAGTTTTTGGATAGCTGAAGTTCAGAATTCTGTTCTCCGGATAAAGTCCTGAATGACAGGATCATCCGAATTAACAAGTTCCGACGGTGAGCCGACAAAATATATTTCTCCTTCATGTATCATTGCGACATTGTGGGCAACATTTTTTACGCTGTACATATCGTGAGTAACAACAACTGAAGTGACTTTTAATTTTTCCGTAAGCTCTTTAATTAAATGATCAATTGAATCTGACATAATAGGATCAAGACCTGTCGTTGGTTCATCATATAATATATAATCAGGATCAGTAATTAAAGCGCGGGCAAGTCCGACGCGTTTTTTCATTCCGCCGGATAGTTCAGCCGGTTTAAGTTTTTCAGCACCCGGTAAACCGACAAGCTCGAGTTTTTCAGCAACTCTTTTTTCTATTTCTGAATCCGTCATTTTATTTTTTGATTCGACTAATGCTAATGAAACGTTTTCTCCCACAGTCATCGAATCAAATAATGCTGCACCCTGGAAAAGGAAACCAAATTTTTTTCTCAACTCATAAAGTTCGTCTGTACTCAGTTGATTTACCAACTGACCTTCCACTTTAATATTTCCTTCATCCGGTTTTAATAAACCGACAATGTGTTTTATTAAAACACTCTTGCCGCATCCGCTTCTGCCGATGATTAC
>DATDOL010000224.1:0-5212 GCA_035293265.1 Ignavibacteriaceae bacterium
ATCATGAAATTCACTGAAGGTTCATTCAAAGAGTGGGGTTATAAATTGGCTAAGACAGAATTCCCTGATTTGACAATATCAGAAGATGAATTATGGAAAAAATTTAACGGCGTTCTTCCTAAGGGAAAAATATTAATTAAAGATAGAATTGCAGACAGTATGTTCCAACAATTGCTTTTAAGACCCGATGAATATGAAGTTGTCGCAACTCCAAATTTGAATGGAGATTATTTATCAGATGCTGCTGCTGCTCAGGTTGGCGGATTGGGAATGGCACCAGGAGCAAACATCAGTTATCATACGGCGCTGTTCGAAGCAACACATGGAACGGCTCCAAAATATGCAGGCATGGATAAAGTCAATCCTGGTTCTGTTATTCTCTCCGGTGTGATGATGCTAAAATATATTGGATGGAAAAAAGCTGCTAACAAGATTGAATCAGCACTGAAACGTACTATCAGGTCAAAAGTTGTAACTTATGATTTAGCAAGGCAGATGAAAGGAGCAACAGAAGTTAAAACATCAGGGTTTGCTGAGGCCATCGTATCAAACATGTAAACTATTAAAAATGGCTGAAATGGGGCATTTTTCTTGATTTTCAGACACCTGATTGCTATATTAACAGACAAATAATTTCAGATGAAAGGAGACGATTATGTCACACGAGAATAATTTTAGTAAAGGTCTACTAATTGGTTTGCTGACTGGTGGAGCCATTGGAGCAGTATTGGCTTTACTCTATGCGCCAAAAAGTGGTCGAGAATTAAGAAACGATATCAGGCTTAAAGCTGATGATTATCTTGATGATGCAGAAAGGTATATTACAGAAGCAAAAGATAAAGCTATCGATTTGATTAATGAAGGGAAAAGAAAATCAGACAGGCTTATAAAAGATGCAAAGGATAAATCCGATCTGCTTTTAAAAGACGCTGAAAAAATGTTCAAGGATGCAAAATCAAAAGCAGGTGATTATTTAGAGTCTGGTAAAGAATCTATTGATCATAAACGCGATCAGATAAAGAGTGCAATAAAAGCAGGCGTTGATGCCTATAAAGAAACTAAAAAAGAAGAATAGTTTTTCCTGATGACATTGATTGATATATTACTTGTAATTTTAATTCTCGCTGCTTCTGCGTTGTGTGTGGCTCTCATTATTTATTTATCCAAGATTACCAGATCTTTCAGTTCTATGCAGAAAGATCTGAATGAGATTTCCACAAACTTTAATCCATTAATCAAGTCTGTTTCAGACCTTACCGAGAAGTTATCAAGCATCACAGAAAATGCCCAGGATCAGCTGGACGTGTCCCGGAGTATTGTTTATAGTATCAGAGATAGAGTGGATACTATACTTGACCTGGAAGAAAAAGTAAGAAGTGGAATTGAGGTACCCATATTATCAGTCGTCAGAAACTTGAAAGCCATATCTAATGGAGTTAACACCTTTTTAAGCTACTTTAGAAAAAATAACTAACCTTAATAATTACACAAATTCTCAGGAGGATTTAGTTGAAAGATTACGGAACCGATCAAATTCGGAATATTGCGTTTGCCGGACATGGTGGAAGTGGTAAAACATCCCTCTCAGAAATTATACTTTTCACCGCAGGTGAAACAAACAGGATTGGTAGTATTAACGAAGGGAATACTGTTTCAGATTACACACAAAATGAAATTGAAAAAAAAATTTCCATCTCAACATCATTAATGCATATCGAATGGAATAACACGAAAATTAACATCCTTGACACCCCTGGTTATACTGATTTTGTTGGCGATGTCAAATCTTCATTTAAAGTTGCTGATACAGCCGTTCTGCTTCTGAAATCAGCCGAAGGAGTTGAAGTTGGTTCTGAAGCAGCAAATTCTTTAATCAATGAATACCAGCTTCCATCAGCTATTATTATTAATAAGGTTGACAATGAACACTCCGGCTTTTTGGAAACTTTAAATAAGGCTAAAGAAAGAATACATCCTGGTGTTGCTGTTATTACATTTCCGGTTGCTGAAGGATTACATTTCGATACTGTGATTGATGTCGTTTCGATGAAAGCGTATAAATACGGTGAAGCCGGGAGTAAAAAAGTCAGTGTTACGGATATACCTGATAATTTAAAAGAAGGTGCGAATAATTTTAGAACTGCATTAATTGAAAAAGTTGCTGAAAATTCAGAACAATTAATGAATAAATATTTTGAAGAAGGAACACTATCGGATGAAGATTTAAAGATCGGATTGAAAACTGCAATACTTTCAAGAAGTCTGATTCCTACATTTGCGGTTTCAGCTGTCAAAGCAGTAGGCATCAATAATTTTTTAGAATTTGTTTCTAATTATTTCCCGTCGCCATCTGATAGGGGTCCGGTAGATGCAATTCTTACTGACAAGAATGAAAAAGTTAAAGTAAAGCAAGATGTTAAAGGTGAACCGGTTTTATTTATCTTCAAAACAATTTCTGAGCAGCATGTCGGCGAACTTTCATTGTATAAAGTTTATTCCGGAAGTATCAATGCAGGTATGGATTTAGTAAACCAAGAAAACAGTAAAATAGAACGGTTAAATCAGCTCTCTATTATAAACGGACATAACAGGAAGGACGTAACAAAGATTATTGCAGGTGACCTTGGTTCTGTTGTTAAGCTTAAAGATTCTCATACGAACAATACACTCGCATCTAAAAATTACTCTGTGAAAATCAAACCAATCGACTTTCCTGAACCTGTGATAAGAGGGGCGATTCTTCCCAAAGCAAAAGGAGATGAGGACAAAATTGCATCCGGTTTACACACACTTCACGAGGAAGATCCATCATTCAATGTAAAATTCGATCCGGAAATTTCTCAAACTCTTGTTTTTGGGCAAGGTGAACTGCAACTTTCGCTTGCAGTGAAAAGACTAAAAGACCGTTACGGAGTTGAAGTTGACCTTGTTGAACCAAGAATTCCTTACAGAGAAGCAATTAAAGGCAGGGCAGACGATGTTGAATATAAACACAAAAAACAATCCGGAGGGCGTGGTCAGTACGGACATGTGCATCTTAAAATAGAGCCGCTTCCAAGAGGAAAAGGATTTGAATTTATTAATGCAATAGTCGGTGGTGTCGTTCCAGGAAGATTCATACCTGCGGTTGAGAAAGGTGTTATTGAGACTATGGAGAAAGGTGTTTTAGCGGGTAACAAAGTTGTTGATGTTAAAGTCACTTTATTCGATGGCACATATCACACAGTTGATTCAGATGAAATGTCATTTAAAATTGCTGCATCACAATGTTTCAAAAAAGGTTTTCTCGGGGCAAAACCATGTTTGCTTGAACCAATTATTGAAGTGGAAGTTAAAGTTCCCGAAGAATTTATGGGTGATGTGATGGGTGATATTTCAAGTAAGCGCGGTAAAATTTTAGGAATGGAATCTGATGGACATTTTCAGATAATCAAATCACTTGTTCCGTTAGCTGAACTTTATAAATACTCTTCTCATCTGAGAAGTTTAACGCAGGGCAGGGGAGTTCATAAAAGAAAATTTGATCATTATGAAGAAGTTCCGAAAGAAGTTGAACAGAAAGTTATTGAAGAATATAAAAAATCAAGAGAAGAAGGCGATTAATAATTTTAGAAATATCATAACCCGGGCGGATTTATATCCGCCTTTATTTTTAGTTTCAGCATGAAGAATCTTTGGTCTCCCTGGCGCTCGAAATATATTGAATCATTCAAGAAAGAAAATGAAAAAGGTTCCTGTATATTTTGTGAAGTTGTTGATAAAGCAATAACCGACGACACTAATCTTCTAGTAGCAAAATCTCCCCTTACAATTACAATGTTGAATTTATATCCTTATAATAATGGTCATCTTATGATTATTCCTAAAAGACACGTTGGTAATTTAGATAAACTCTCGAAAGAAGAATCACTCGCAATTATGGAAGAGATCAAATTTGCCCAGCATGCATTGACCAAAGTTTATCAACCGCAAGGTTTTAATATTGGTGCAAACCTTGGCAGAGCAAGCGGAGCTGGAATTGAAGATCATATTCATTTCCATATTGTTCCAAGATGGAATGGTGATACTAACTTTATGCCGGTGCTTGGTGAGGTAAAAGTGATTTCTCAGGATTTATTAGAATCAAAATTTAAGCTGATTAAAGCATACAATAGGAAATAAAATTAAGTACCGTTTTAATCAGAATAACCAGTTACATCATTTCGTTTTAAACAAAACTATTTTAATGCTCAGGATGAAAAGTCTTATCAGCAATCAAAAATTATTTTATCTTTTACTTGTTGTGTCTGCATTCAATTTTACTTATTGTAGTAATGAAACTTCTGAGAGTGACCTAATAATTAAAGATAATATTATTTATAAAAGAGGTGAGAACAAACCATTTACCGGAACAGAAAGAGCTAAAGTCAAAGATAAAATTATTGAATACGATATAGTTGATGGAATAAAGCATGGAAAATTCAGATTGTATTTTAGTAATGGAAACATTGCTGTGAGTGGTCAGATAGATAACAATAAGAATACGGGGAAATGGCAGTACTACTATGAATCAGGTTCGCTTGAATCTGGAGGAACTTTTGTAAATGATTTACTGGATGGAAAATGGGTTTGGTATCACTCTTCCGGAAAATTAAAAGAAGAAGGAAATTATAATTTGGGAAAAAAGATAGGGGTTTGGAAATCGTTTGATGAAAAAGGTGAATTGTTAATTGAAGAAGATTTTAGTTTGCAGGAGACGACAAATAAATCAGCAGAAACTCACTCTAAATAATATATTTGATTATGATTCGTATTGGAACCTGCAGCTGGAAGTATGATTCGTGGCGTGGACTTGTTTATCCGGAAAATAAGCAGATAAATTATCTTGAAGAATATTCCAAACATTTTAACACAGTAGAAATTGATCAGTGGTTCTGGTCATTATTTGAGCCTTCCAAAGTTGTTCTTCCTTCTAAAAAAATAGTTGAGGAATACAACAATTCAACACCTGATGATTTCTTGTTTACGATTAAAGTTCCGAATGCAATCACACTGACACACTTCTACAGCAAGAGCAAGACTGATCCTTTAAAACTAAATCCTCATTTTCTGTCAATCGATTTATTTAAAGAATTTTATTTAACCCTGAAACCGTTAAATAAAAAAATCGGGTGTCTTATTTTTCAATTTGAGTATCTCAACAAACAGAAAATGAGCTCAATTTCTGAATTCC
>DATDOL010000225.1:0-2454 GCA_035293265.1 Ignavibacteriaceae bacterium
CTGGATAGTTTCATCATCAACTTTGAATAATTCGAGGTCGGAAATACTTTCAATTGTTTTAATGAATAAATCCGTTGCACCAATTAAAACCGAGCCGGAATTTTCTTCAGCCACCCAGCTTGAATAACCGAGCCTGAAATATTTTGAAGGGCAGGGAACATAAATTATTTCAGAGCCTTCCCTATTATATGTTCTTAATAAATTTTGAATCTCCAGGTATTTCATTCCTCTTACAACAGAATTAATTAATTCATCAGAAGTAAAAGGTTTTGGAATAAAATCTATTGCTCCTGCATAAAGCGATTTAACTGCGTTTTCTACGGTCGAATAACCCGTGGTCATAATAACCTGAGATGATATTTTCCTTTTATGCAGTTCATCTAAAAATCCAAAGCCATCGATACCGGGCATCATTATGTCGCATACAATTAATTTGTAATTATTTTTAGCAAACTTCTGCAAAGCTTCTTTAGCATCGATTGCAGAATCAACGGTAAAGTTTTCGGAAGAGCAGATCTTAACGACAGCATCAATTACTACCTGCTCGTCATCAACTACCAGTATATCCCAATCCTTTTTTCCCGCAGAGCCTGCCTTGTCGGCAGACAGGCGGGATTTCGTTTCGCTCAACATATTTATCCTGCCGGAAGATGAATTGTAAAAGTTGTTCCTTTATTTAGTTCGCTGTCAACTTTAATTGTGCCGTTGTGATTATCAATTATACCCCAGATTACCGAGAGACCAAGCCCGGTTCCTTTCTGCCCTTTTGTGCTGTAAAATGGTTCAAAAATTTTCGAAAGATTCTCTCTTGGTATTCCGCAACCCGTATCAGAAATTTTTATTTCGAGGTAATCCTTTTGTCCGCCCGCATCAATGGCGTCCCACTTTTGCCAGTCGCAATTTTTAGATAAACAACCTTCAATGTTACCCTGTGAAGGAACTTCGAGAGAATAAACAGGTGCGCTGCAATCAGGGCATTTTTTAGCTGAATCGATTAATGATATTTCACATACAGGACAAACAACTTTTAAGTCTTTTGAATTTATATCAAGCTTTTCAAGTGATGATGGAATTACGTGATGATTTCTACCATACACGGGATCAAGATTAATAAATCCTGTATATTCAGCTGTCCCGCCTGCCTTGCCGCCAGGCACGTCTGCGGGATTAGAACTAACTTTCAATTTTATAGATGGCATTCCATCAATTTTAACCTCATTATCCATCAGGTCATGACGTTTGGGGCAAGTCGCTTTTTTAATATGTGTTATTCCGTAAGGTGAAAGCTTTATTAAGCTTGTTGAGATATTTATTAGCCCCTCTTTTTTTTCAATTGCATCGGAAGCATTAACTAAAAGATTTATAAACACCTGCTGCATCTGGTTTGAATCGAGGGTAACTTGCGGCAGATCAACACCAAAATTCTTTTTTAATTGAACATGATTAATTGTAAGCTGGTTTTCTACAACAGTAATTGCTTTCTCTATAACTTCATTAATATTAACCTGGTTCTTCTTCGGAATCGATTGTCTTGCAAAATCAAGAAGGCTTTTAACAATCTCCCGGCTTCGTTTTGTTTCTCTTACAATAACTTTTAAATCTTCATTTACGTCAGGATTATCCTGAGTTTTCTTTAAGAGAAAGCTGCTGTAAGTTAGAACCCCGGTTAGGGGATTATTAATTTCATGGGCAACTCCTGCTGCCAGTCTTCCAAGCGAAGCCATTTTATCGGATTGGAAAAGTTGTATTCTTGCTTCGGAAAGTTTCTGTGTCATATTGTTGAATGATTTTGCAAGCAAGCCGAATTCATCGTCGCTTTTTTCCTTAATTGAATAATTAAGATTACCCGTTCCCACTTCGTGAGTAGCATTTAATAAATCTTTGACTGGTCTGTCAACCCACTTTTTAACTACAAACCAGAGCAATAAACTGAATACGGCAACTGCACTGAAAGCAAAAATGACTGTGTCAATTTCCCCTTGTCGAATTTGTTCATCTACATCAGATAATGAGATTGTTACATCAAGAACGCCGAGGACAGTCTGACTTTGTTCGTGTGCGTGGCAGTCAGCTTCCCAGCAGGAAGGTTCATTATATATTGGAGTAATTATTCCAAGCACCCTTGCAGAATCCGAATAAGGTTTGAAAATCCTGGTTCGTTCTTTTATCTGAAGCCTTTCAAGAGGTTCATTTGCAGTGTGGCAGGCATAGCAGCTTTCCGCTTTCTTATCAACCATTTTGCCGATATCTTTTTCATGAGAAGAATAAATTATTTCTCCCACCTTATTAAGAACCCTTACGTTCTGGATTCCCGGCTGCTCTCCAATTGTGTTTATGATTGTATGAACCCTGTCCCGCTGGTTAAGAAGCATATCATAACGTGTGCTGTGCTTTACGGTTTCGCTTAACTGGTTTGCATGTCTTTCAACTTCGGCTAAAAGTGCATTGCTGTGC
>DATDOL010000226.1:0-29537 GCA_035293265.1 Ignavibacteriaceae bacterium
TGAATTATTTTCCTTAGCTTTCTTAAGTACTTCGAAGCCATTCATTTCCGGCATCTGGATATCAAGAAGCATTGCGGAATATTGATTTGATAAAAAGTTTTGTAAACCTTCAACCGGTGAAGTAGAATAATTTACGTGATAACCCTCATATTCGAGGATCATTTTTATGCTTTCGCAGATAGCTTTTTCGTCATCAATAATTAAAATTGATTTCATAAACTAAAAACAAGATGTCTCAATGATCGAATTAAAATCACCTGTGAAGGAAGAATTTTTTTATTTTTACTGAGCATTTTTCCGAAACTATCACCATAAAAATTTACATCGAGATCCCGGTAATCTACATATGAATCAGCTTTAAAATATTCTTCAAATGATTCCACAAAATAACCAATAAGAGCAGACAAATCCAAAATTTTCTCTGAGTAAACAATGAATGCATTCCCAAAAAAATGAGCGAGCTTATCCTTATCTCCATATTTATTTTCAGGTGAATCGTAAAAAAGATATTTAGGCAGGTTATCATTTTTTAGCAGGAATGTTTTTTCATCGGCAGAGACTATCGGATAATCTATCTGGAAATTTAAAATTGGAAAAACAATCGGCACTTTCCTATAAGGAATGGTCGCAAAGGTCAGACTCAACAGGGCTTCTGTATAATCACCATCATTAATCTTAACTGATCTCAGATAAATTGAATCAACCAGGACAATATCCGGATTTTTACTTTTCAATGTTAAGAAATATTCAGAAGCAATGAATTCAGTTATGTAATTAACTGATTTTGAGAGTTTACTTTGCTGTGGAATTAATATCGCTGGGAATAAAATTAAAAAAATTATAGAAATCTTTGAAAGCGCTATTGCTTTCATATCAGGTCTGTATCACCCCAGGATTAAATTTAGGCAGGTCCGGATTATGATTTGCTGCTTCAATACTCATCGAAATATATTTTCGTGTGTCTGCCGGATCAATTATTTCATCAACCCATAAACGTGCAGCTGCATAGAGCGGACTATTTTTTTCATCGTAAGCTTTTGTTATTTCATCGAGAAGTTTTTGTTTTTCCTGATCAGAGACTTTTTTACCGCTTTTTTCAGCCCGGTTAATTTTAATATCGAGTAAAACACTGCTCGCTTGTGCTGCACCCATCACAGCTATCTTAGCGTTTGGGTAAGCGTAGATGAACCTTGGATCATAAGCCTTTCCGCACATTGCGTAATTTCCCGCACCAAAAGAGTTTCCAATAATAATTGTAATTTTAGGTACAACCGAGTTAGCCACTGCGTTTACCATCTTTGCTCCGTCCTTAATAATTCCTCCATGCTCAGCACGACTGCCAACCATAAATCCTGTTACGTCCTGTAAAAATATTAATGGAATTTTTTTCTGGTTACAATTCATTATAAATCTGGTTGCTTTATCAGCACTGTCGGAGTATATAACACCTCCAACCTGCATTTCACCGAGTTCGGTTTTAACAACGCTGCGATGGTTTGCAACTATTCCAACAGCCCAACCATCAATTCTTGCATAAGCTGTAATTACTGTTTTACCATAGCCGGCTTTGTATTCATCAATAACTGATTCATCAACGATCCTGGCTAATAGTTCGTATGTGTCATAAGGTTTTAATGTATCCTGTGGAAGTAATCCGTAAATTTCTTCGGTCTTATACTTTGGCGGTTTGGATTTTATCCTGTCGAATCCGGCTTTTGTTCTTTCTCCAAACTTGTCTATCAAGCTTTTTATTTGTGCAAGACATTCTTCATCATTCTTCATGACATAATCGGTAACGCCTGAAATATTTGATTGAACTTTTGCGCCACCTAAACTCTCGTTATCAATCTTTTCACCAATTGCTGCCCGTACAAGATGCGCACCAGCAAGAAACACAGAACCCTCACCTTCAACTATAAGTGCTTCATCACTCATAATTGGAAGATAAGCTCCGCCTGCGACGCAAGGACCCATTATAGCAGCTAACTGAGGAATTCCCATTGAAGACATAATAGCGTTATTCCGAAAAATTCTTCCAAAGTGTTCTTTATCAGGAAATATTTCATCCTGCATAGGCAGATAAACTCCGGCGCTGTCAACTAAGTAGATAACTGGTAAATGGTTTTCCATTGCTATTTCCTGTGCACGAAGATTTTTTTTCGCGGTTACGGGAAACCAGGCTCCGGCTTTTACAGTTGCATCGTTTGCGACTATAACACAAAGTCTTCCGCTTACTTTTCCAATTCCGTAAACTACGCCTGCACAGGGCGCTCCTCCAGCGTCAACATACATTTCGTATGCAGCAAATGTGCTAAGTTCATAAAAATCTTTTTCATTATCGAGAAGTAATGCAATTCGTTCGCGTGCAGTAAGCTTTCCTTTAGCTTTATGTTTCTGGATGGATTTTTCACCACCCCCAAGTTTAATTTTATCTTTTTCTATTTTTAATTCTTGAAGAAGTTCTTTTTGATATTCTTCCCGCTTGCGAAACGATTCATTTTCTTTTATTTGTGATCCGATTGGTTTCATAATTTTAAATTCAGAATAGTGCTTGCTAATCTTTCAGCAGATCTCTTGCTATAACAATTCTTTGTATTTCAGAGGTCCCTTCTCCAATTGTTAAAAGTTTTACGTCCCTATAAAATTTTTCGACGGGAAAATCTTTTATAAATCCATATCCACCGAAAATCTGAACAGCTTCATTTGCAGCTTTTTCTGCAATTTCACTTGCAAATAGTTTAGCAATAGCTGCTTCTTTAACATTTGGTAAACCATTATCCTTCAATTGTGCTGCTCTCAGTGTCAGCAAATGAGCTGCATCAATATTAGTCTTCATATCTGCAAGCTTAAACTGGATAGCCTGGAAGTCCGAAATTGGTTTACCAAACTGATGTCTTTCTTTTGAATACTTGATTGATTCTTCAAGACATCCCACAGCTAATCCAACACTAAGTGCAGCAATCGAAATTCTTCCTCCTTCCAATACCTGCATTGCCTGGATGAATCCCATTCCTTCTTCGCCAATAAGATTTTCTGCAGGCACTTCGCAATTATCGAAAGTTAGCTGAACAGTTTCACTTGCTCTCATGCCAAGCTTGTTTTCTTTTTTCCCGACAATGAGCCCTGGCATTCCCTTCTCCAATATGAAAGCTGAGATACCTTTCTTCCCGGCATTTTTATCATTAATTGCCATCACAACTAATGTTTCGCCTGAAGCACCGTGTGTAGTAAAAGTTTTCCCACCGTTAAGTATATATTTGTTTCCTTTTTTTTCGGCTGTTGATTTTAAACCGGCTGCATCACTTCCTGAAGATGATTCTGTTAATCCCCATGCACCGATTTTTTTTCCTGAGATCAAATCGGGCAAATATTTTTTCTTCTGTGCTTCATTGGCAAATTTGAAAATGTGACTTGTACAGAGACCATTGTGAGCAGCAACTGAAAGTGCAATTGAAGGATCAACACGAGCAAGCTCTTCAATAATAATTACGAAATCAACATAACTAAGTCCTGAGCCTCCATATTCTTCAGGAAAAATAATTCCCATAAATCCTAATTCACCAAGCTCGTAAAAAATCTCCCTTGGAAACCTTTGAGACTCATCAATTTCCATAATTACGGGACGAATTTTCTTCTCAGCAAAATCTCTTATGGTATCTCTGATGATTAACTGATTTTCATTTAATTCGGGAATAAAAGATTGTGTAAGTGTTTCCATCTAAATTTTCTTGATTACTGGTTGTTTAAATTCATTCTGGCTTTTAGAGATTCATAAATTTAATTTTTGGATGATTCAGATTAATTTTGATTTCTGAACTTTTCAATAATTTCTTCGGCTATATGGTAAGGAGATAAGTTTCCCAATACGATTTTTCCTAAAGATAAATTTAAAGAATTTTCTCCACTTTCACTCCATAATTCTGCTTTCAATTTACTCTCTACAATTTCTTTAATCCTATTAATGGATTGCTTTTCTCTTCTCTTTAAATATAAATTATTTTTTGTGAGATAATCTCTGTGTCGTTCAATTTCTACTGATATTTCAACAGTTCCCTTGTTTTCCAAAGCAATGCATTCAATGATATTTGGCATCCAGCTTTCAGCATCGTGGTCCCTCATCATAAGAATTGTTTGTAAAGCTGCAATTGCCTGCTTCGCACCTGGACGGTCACTTTTATTAAGAATAAAAAAATCTGCAATTTCCATCAGCCCGGCTTTCATTGCCTGAACAGAATCACCAGATTCCGGTACAAGTACAACAATTGTTGTGTCAGCGGCTTTGGCAATATCAAGCTCGGATTGACCAACACCAACTGTTTCAAAAATTATTATTTCATAACCAGCTACGTCTAAAATATCTGCTGCATCAATTGCTGTTTTGCTTAATCCTCCAAGGCTTCCTCGTGTTGCCATACTTCTTATAAAAACTTTTGAATTGTTCCCGATCTCGGTCATCCTCACCCTGTCTCCTAAAAGCGCTCCACCGGTAAACGGACTTGTAGGATCAACAGCGATTATACCAATCTTTTTTCCCTGGTTTAAATATAATTTTGTTAATTGATTCGTTATGGTACTTTTTCCAGCACCAGGAGGACCAGTTATACCAATACGATAAGCTTTGCCAACGTTTGTATGAATTTTTTTCAGAAGTTCAGATGACAAAGTATTGTTTTCCTCTACAATACTAATCGATCTTGCAATGGCCCGACGGTCATTTCGTAATAATTTATTTATAATCTCATCAATCATAATTGCATTTTTACATTCTATCTTGAAAATATATCACTGTTTTCTTCAATCCATCGTGAATGGATGTTGAAGGTTTCCACCTGGTTTTTTTATAAATTTTTTCAGATGAAATAACACTTCGCTGTTGTTCACCAGGAGCTGAAGGTCCGTGCTTCTCTTTCATTTTATTTCCGGTAATATTAATCAGCTCACTGAACAGCTGACTGACGCTCGTTTCAATTCCCGTCCCAACATTATAAATTTCACTTTCCGTAGTATTCAGGATTAGCAGATTAGCTTTGACAGCATCCTGAACAAATACGTAATCTCTTGTCTGCCTGCCATCACCATTAATAACCGGCTGCTGATTGTTTAATAATTTATTTACAAAAATAGCAACCACACCTGCTTCACCGAATGGATTTTGTCTTGGTCCGTATATATTAGCGTATCTTAGGATCGTAAACGCTAAACGATGTTGAATAAAATAATAGTATAAATATTTTTCAATTGCGAGCTTTGAAATACCATATGGCGAAACAGGAGATTGAGGATGATTTTCGTCTGCAGGAAAATATTTCTGTTCACCATAAATTGCTCCTCCTGTCGAAGCGAACATAAATTTTTTCACACCTGTTTTAATACAATTTTCTAATAGGTTAAGTGTCCCAATAATATTTGTGTTTGCATCAAATTTCGGATCAGCAACAGACTTCCTTACATCTATTTGTGCGGCGTGATGATTAACGACATCGAATTTTTCACTTTTGAAAATTTTTAATAGACTGTCATCACAAATATTAACTTTGAGAAACCTGGCTTTTGGATTAATGTTTCTTTCAAAACCTGTAGACAGATCATCTGCTATAACTACATCATGACCTTCATCGATAAGTGAGTCCGCAACCTGGGAACCAATAAACCCGGCACCGCCGGTAACGAGAATTTTCATTTAATTATTTGTACAATTTTTTTTTAAAAATATATTCTTCTACTTTTTCGGGAACTAAATAGTGAATCGGCAATCCTTTTTTCACTCTTTCCCTGATATCGGTTGCACTTATTTCAATTCCGCGTGTCTGGACAAATGCTGCTTTAAAATAATATTTATCTTCAAATAATGGTGGTTGAGACGATTTCCGTTTCAGCACTATTACTTTTGCCAGCTCGAAAATTCTTTCAGGCTCTTTCCATGTATTAAATGTGAATATATTATCATAACCAATAATAAATTCAAGCTCATCGTAATCTTTTTTTAACTCTTCAAGTGTATCAACCGTATAAGAGATACCGGCTTTTTTAATTTCAATATCTGAATAATCAAAAAATTCTATGTCTTTAATTGCAAGTTTAATCATATCCAACCGGTGCTTCGGTGAACTGGGAAACAAATTTCTTTTATGCGGTGAAATGAATGATGGGATAAAAATAATTTTATCGAGACCACGGATCTCCCTGACTGATTGAGCAGTTATCAAATGACCGTTATGGATTGGATCAAAAGTTCCACCGAAAATTCCAACTTTGCTCATTTGAGTCTTTCCTTATACTCAATAAAAATATTATTAAATTTTTCGTGCATCACTTCACTGCAATAAGCTAAACTGTCTTTTTTAGATAACCTGAAATATAACTCTCTAAAATCGTCAAAATCATTGAGAGCTAAAAATCCATCCAGTACTGTCAAAAAATGATTTTTACTGCTGATGCTTACAAGAAATTTATCATAATCAAATAGTGCTGTCTGAAAACCCGTATTTAATTCATCATCGTACCTGTTAAATCCCATAAAAGCTAATGTATTTTTAGTCGTCCTGCCTATAACGATGGATTCGTCTTCACTGGACAGTAAATTAAATATTTTATTAATAGTGCTTTCAGAAACGCCAATTGAATTACAATTAATTAAAACCGACTTGGAATAATTTGCAGATTGATTAATAATTAATTCACGGTCGAACGATTCTTTTTCTCCGGGATAGTAATAGTACAATTTAAAATTTTCAGGCAAATAATTTTTTGAAATGAACTCTTTATCTCTTTCATCAAGAAAGCACATAAAGTCTGCTCTCAATTCAATCTTATGGATCAAATCCAGGTAATTTGAAAGTAGGAGTGTATATAAGTAGACCGAATTCTTCTGATCAAGGTTTTCGAAGATGGGCACAAATTTTATGTTGAAAACAGGATGAGCTGAATAAAGCCATACTGAATTTTTATTTTTCATTTTAAATCTTTGAAGAAGCGAGTAGGTTTTTTATAAATTCCCTGTAATTATTTACATCACGCTCATAGAATTCCCGGCTTCTTCCCCTTGATTTTTCCAGATGCATTTTTTTAAAAGCCAGTGAAGTTGCAGATTTTATGTAAACTTTTCTGATATTTTCATTGATCCATCCTTTAATATTTCTTTTTGAAGAGCTAAGTATTTTAAGATGATCTGACGGTATGATTCCAATCTCAGCTTCTTGAAATAATTGGCTAAATATTATCTTCTTTTCAGAAAACACTGAGAATGAAAAAACAGTTATAAAAAGAATAATAGTAATTCCCATAAATAAAAATCCAAGTAATGCAGTTGATTCACTGCTCACACTAAAATTCCAGACAAAATGAATAAGCATAGCAGCAATCAATCCAATTACAGGATAAATTATTTTTAGAATTTTTCCTTTAAACTTTGCCAGTCCGAATGAAGCACCTAGAGTTGCAGTGGAAATACAATGCATAACTGCTGAGAATAACGACCTCATTATGACAATAGTTAACCAGCCTGCCAGGGTAGAGCCGTACGAAACGAAATACAAAAAATTTTCAGTCATTCCAAATCCTAAACCTATTGCTCCTCCGTAAACTATACCATCTGTTAAATTGTCAAATTTATGATTGTTGATTACGACTAATAAAAAAAATCCTTTTGTAATTTCTTCTACTACAGGTGCGATTAAAATTGTTCTTAGTTTCTCAAACTCCAATTGATCTGTTGTGAGTAATGAAAGGAAGAATGACAAGACCAAACCGCCCGTGATTGCAAATATAATAGCCCCGATTGCTCCCCATAAATAGCTTGTGATTACAAGTTTTATTGGTTCCCTGTCATATCTGTCAAATCTCCAGATCACGATAAGATAAGTTACCATTGGAATAATTGCGGCTAAGGCGGAAGCCAAAACTAACATTCGATCGTATATTTTTTGTACAAATAATCTGACGGATTAAACATCTGATTTTATCCATCTTATAATTTCTTTCATCGTAGGTTTCGTCCCATGCATTAAAGCTCCGATGCGGAAAATTTTTGCAGATATTTTTATCATCAAAATTGTGGATAACAAAAGAATAAGAATTGTTAACCAGATGTCTGCAACTGGAACATCCGAAACATTTACACGCAGAAGCATAACAGATGGGATTGTAAAAGGTATAAACGAAAATATTTTTAATATCAGTGCATCCGGATTTTGAATAGCAGGCACGGCTACAACTATCGGGAACATCAATATTATGCTTAAATAAGTAGTCATTAGCTGCGCTTCCTGTTCGGTATTAACAATTGAACCGATGCCAACAAAAAGAGTTGTAAAAAAGATAAAGCCTAAAATAAAATAGACAAGCATAATGCCCACGTTTGAAAATACTTCGGGAGGTACCACAGCCCCTCCAATCAGGCTTAAACCAATCAGTGCCCAAATAATGATCTGGGTTAATCCAAGCGAACTTAGTCCTAAAATTTTTCCTGCTAAAAGTTCATCAGGAGTACAGCTGGAGACCAGAACTTCAATTAAGCGGTTTGATTTTTCCTCTATCAAACTTCTGACGAGCATTTGGCCTGAATAGATAACCATCATCATCAGCAGAAGTATAAAAATGAAAGATGAAAAAAACACGGTAAGAAAATCTTTTTTACCTTCGTCCCCTGAAGAATCTATTTTTACCTGTTCAATATGCACCTGGTCATCGATAAAATTAAAACCATCAATATTATAACCCATTTTTGTTAGTTGATTTTTAATGAGGATAATCTTGAAGGCTGCTTCAAAATTAATTATGTCTTTAAAATTTGTATGATCCTGACTTCTGTATTGAACTCTAATTGAATCTTTGCTGCAAGAATTGACAAACAAATAGCCTAATACATTCTGCTGCATTATTCTCCGGTCAGCATTCTTTATGAGATCCTGATTTGATTTGTTCTTTTCTGTTAAGTTTATTAGCACATAAGCAAGCTGATTATTCTCAAGACGGAATTTCTCAATCTCATCTTTATATGCATCGAAAAAAACATATGAACTGTCAAGCATTCCGATAATTTTTGTTCTTTCAGTTTCCTGATCTCCAAGCAAGGTGGGGACTACTGAAAAGGAAATTATGATGATTGGAGTTATTATCAGAGATATTATGAATGTCTTTGTTTTTACTTTTTCCAGAAATTCCCACTTCGCAATTGCAAATATTTTATTCATCAGTTCTGAGTCGAGTTTTGTTTTATGAGATCAATAAATATTCTGTTCAAAGTCGGTTCAATGACTGTGTATTCAGCGATATCGATCCTATTAATAATTTTCCTGAGAAATTCATTTGGTGTAGCATCCGGACTTAATTCAATCTCGGCGTAATTGCTGTAATAATCTATATGCTTAACTTCTTCAAGTTCACTGATCTCAGTTATTTTTCCTGAATACCGGATTTTGATATTATTCCCGCCAAAATCATTTTTGATTTTTTTTAGAGACCCGCTGCAAACTTCTTTGCCTTTGTCGATGAGCAGTATGTCTTCACATAATTTTTCAGCCGTCTCCATTTGATGAGTTGAAAGAATAATTACTTTACCTGATGTTACAAAAGAAAGAATCAGTTCTTTAATTTCCTGCTGGTTGATTGGATCAAAACCTGCAAACGGCTCATCAAGAATTAATAATTTAGGGTTATGAATAACTGCAGTAATAAATTGAATTTTCTGCTGGTTGCCTTTTGAAAGTTGTTCAATCTTATTTCCACGATACCTTTCGATGTGCATTTTCTTTAGCCATTCGTCGGCAAGAGTAATTGCAGAAGACTTTTTAATAGCTTTTAGCTCAGCGAAGTAGGTTATTACATCTATCACTTTGCTCTTCTTATAAAGCCCTCGTTCTTCCGGAAGGTATCCAATGTGATTATAAAAATTTGTCGTAATCGGTTTATTCTCAAACATAATGCTGCCGGAGGTTGGTTTAAGAATGTTCAAAACCGTTCTAAGAGTTGTTGTTTTACCTGCGCCATTTGGACCAATCAAACCGAAGATTCTACCCGGCTCAACTTTAAAGGAAAGTTTATCTACTGCTGAATAGCCATTAAATTTTTTAGTCAGTTCTTCTACAATAAGCATTAAAATGACAGGGATTAAGTAAGTTAATTATTCCAGGTCTAAAATAAGTATAATAATTTCAAATAATTAAAAATTGAATTTATCAAATAATTAGTTAGACAAGTCGTTATTTCACATCGTTAGAATAATTCTAAAATAGCAGTGTTCGAATGTTATGCCTAAATGATGTAGTTAACTAAACCTAAAACCGATTAACATAGGTGCTAATTGTTTGATTATCTTAGTTACTATCAATATATTTGATCTCATTTTTTGTAGAAATTTGAATATTTTCGAATGAAAATCAAAATATCCAATCTTCAGGATCGGAGTTATAATTTCGATTTTGAAGATGATATTGAAGAGATAGAAGTTGGTGAGCCGTATTTTGGACGATTTAAAACAAGGGTTTTGCTTACTAAATTAAGAGATCAGCTTATTTTGGAAGTTAATACTGATATAAAAGCAAAATTCATTTGCGACCGGTGCGCTGTTGAGTTTGAGAGAAATATAAATAGCAATTATAAAATGGTTTATATGAGTGATGCCGGACTGAGTAATACAGACTCCCCGGATGTAACTTATATTAGTCCCGACTCGGACAAAATTGAAATCACACCAGATGTAAGGGACTATGCAATGCTTTCCATTCCTATGAAAAAACTTTGCAAAGACGAATGTAAGGGGCTTTGCTATAGATGCGGAAAGAACTTAAATGAAGGAGAATGTTCGTGCACTATGCAGGAAATTGACGACAGATGGAAACCATTAATCGATTTAAAGAAAAAACTTAGTTGAAATAAAACCAAAGGAGAAAATGCCACATCCTAAACGAAAAATGTCGAAAACCAGAAGAGACAAAAGAAGAACCCATTACAAAGCTTCTGTCCCTGCTTTAGGTACCTGTTCAAATTGCGGTGAAATGAAGCTGACTCATCGTGCCTGCCCTTCTTGCGGATATTATAATGAGCGCTCAATGTTCATTCCCAAAAGTTAATTCGCATATTTTATTTTTTAATGATTGAACCGGGTAATAGTATTAAGTGCAGAATTGCAGTCGATGCTATGGGAGGAGATTACGCCCCGCGAAATGTTGTTATTGGCGCACTTGATGCTCTAGCCGAAAATAATAATTTTGAACTGTATCTGGTTGGAAGAAAGAATGATATTCTTTCAATCTTAAATACTGAAAAGTTGCAATTCAAATCTGAAAATATAATTAATGCGGATGAATTAATTGAGATGGGTGACAGCCCCACATCATCTTTAAAAACAAAACCCGGATCGTCAATTGTGATCGGTGCTCAGATGGTGAAAGATAAAAAAGCAGATGCATTTGTTAGTGCTGGTAATACCGGTGCGATGATGTCTGCATCAACAATTATAATGGGAAGAATACCCGGTGTCGGGCGACCAACTATAGGTGCTGAAATTCCAAACGTAAACGGAATTTGTTATCTTTATGATGTTGGAGCAGGAAAGGATGCAAAACCAAACCATCTGTTTGAATATGCAGTCATGGGTTCAATCTATGCAAAAGAAATGGGGAATGTTAAAGATCCATCAATCGGGATTTTGAGTATGGGTGAAGAAGAAAGTAAAGGTAATGAATTAACAACTGCAGCTTTTGCCCTGTTAAAAAATTCAGAGCTTAACTTTAAGGGAAATGTTGAAGGTCGGGATATTCTCACAGGCAATGTGGATGTAATAGTTTGTGATGGTTTTGTCGGTAATATTATTCTGAAATTTGGTGAATCTGTACCGAAGCTTCTTAAACATCTTCTCCAAATAAAAGCAAAGAAGAATTTTTTTGATAAGCTCAGAATCGGTATAGGAAAGGGAAGTCTCAAGAAAGCTTTAAAGTCACTGGATTACCAGGAACACGGCGGCGTACCGTTGCTCGGTGTGAACGGAATTAGTATAATTGGGCATGGTTCCAGTACTTCCAAAGCAATAAAAAATATGGTTCTCAAAGCAAATGAAATGTTTGAAAAAAAACTCGTTCAAAAAATTGAGAACTCAATTAAAGAATATTCTTTTAATAAGTAATGAAAAATTAAAAAATGTCTAAAGAATCTAAATATTCAGCAGTAATCAGCGCCGTGGGAATGTTCTTCCCGGATAAAGTTTATGATAACGCTTACTTTGAAAAAATCGTTGAGACCAATAGCCAGTGGATTGAATCCAGAACCGGAATTAAGGAAAGAAGAATTTTGGAGAATGGTGCAACCAGTGATCTGGCAACCGGGGCAGCACTTGATCTGATAAAAACACATAAAATTAATCCTGATGAAATTGATTGTATAATCGTATCAACCGTAACACCTGATATGCTGTTTCCTGCAACTGCATGCCTGGTTCAGCATCGCATTAAGGCTAATAATGCCTGGGGATTTGATCTCTCGGCTGCTTGTTCAGGATTTCTGTTTGCATACCAAACAGGTTGTTCCTTAGTCGAATCGGGTCAATGTAAAAAAGTGTTAGTTATAGGTGCTGATAAGATGAGTGCAATTACTGATTACACAGACAGGAACACGTGCATTCTGTTTGGGGATGGAGGATCTGCAGTTCTTCTTGAACCATCTTTAGATAAAAATATTGGACTTCAGGATTATATATTACGAATCGATGGTTCAGGACAAGAAGCTCTTTATATGAAAGGCGGCGGAAGTCTAAATCCTCCTACTCATGAAACTGTGAATAAAAAAATGCATTATATTTATCAGGATGGCAAGGCTGTATTTAAAGTGGCTGTAAAAGGAATGGCTGATGTCTCTTTTGAACTCATGAAAAAAAACAATCTCAAATCTGAAGACATCGCATACCTTGTACCTCACCAGGCAAATATGAGAATAATTGATGCAACAGCAGAGCGGATGGGATTAACTAAAGATAAAGTAATGGTAAACATTCATAAATATGGAAACACAACCGCAGCAACTATTCCATCTTGTCTTACAGAATATTATCGGAACGGCAAAGTTAAAAAGGGGGATAAAATAATATTATCTGCTTTTGGTGCCGGCTATACATGGGGCTCATGTTATCTGGTTTGGGCAATTTGATTTTTAGAACTATTTCGTTCAGTAAAATTCACTTGATACTTTAAATTATTCATGGGTAAAAGAGCATTTATATTTCCCGGACAGGGTTCTCAGTATGTCGGCATGGCAAAAGATTTGTTCGAGAAATCTGTTGAAGCCAGAGAGATGATTAAAACTGCTGACGATGCTCTTGGATTGAATCTTTCTTATACAATGTTCAATGGCCCCGAAGAAGAGCTTAAGCAAACTTATATAACACAGCCGGCAATTTTTCTGCATAGTGTTGTGCTGGCAAGTTTGATAAGAACTTTGCAAGCCGATTGTGCAGCAGGACATTCCCTTGGAGAATACTCTGCTCTTGTTTCTGCAGGAGCTGTTCAATTTTATGAAGCGATAAAGCTTGTCAGAGCAAGAGGAATGGCAATGCAGCAGGCTGGTAATTCTAATCCCGGAACTATGGCTGCAGTTATAGGTTTAACTGAAGATAAATTAATTGAAATATTTAAAACATCCTTAACTAACGGCAAGGTTCAGTGTGCTAATTTTAATTCTCCCGGACAGATTGTAATTTCCGGCTCAGTTGATGGAGTAAAAAAAGTTATGGAGATTGCAAAGAATGAAGGAGCAAGAGTTGTAAAAGAACTTGTAGTTAGTGCAGCATTTCATTCTCAGTTAATGGAATCAGCAAAGGAAAACTTAATCAAAGCCCTGAATGAAACAAATCTTTATACTGCAAGATTTCCGGTTTATGCAAATGTTACAGCTTCTCCGGTTACTTCAAAAGATGAAATAAAAAAATTATTATCTGAACAAGTTACATCGCCTGTTAAGTGGCAGCAGACAATTGAAAAAATGATCAATGATGGAGTCGAAGAATTTTATGAGATAGGTCCCGGAAATGTGCTTCAGGGATTAGTAAAACGAATTAATCCTGATGTTAAGAGATTTGGTATTGATAAATATGAAGACTTGGAGAAATATTTATAATGAGTGTTGAATCTAATAATTTTGAAAAGAATTATTCCAAAAAAATAAACGGTCTGTACATCGATCCCGGTATTTTTACTTTTAAATTCAGTTGCAATTGTTCGGGTGAATGTTGTCATTATGGAGTTTATACCGATTTAAAAGAACATGACATGATTCTTTCAATTAAAGATAAAATTCTTCCGTTGTTTGATGAATCACAAACCAAAGATTTGAGCAAATGGTTTGAACCGCCAGAAGAGGATGATGATTTTGAATCCGGAGTTGCTGTTGGTACAGAGATTAATAACTGTAAATGTACCTTCCTTGATAAAAACGGATTGTGTGTGCTTCAAAAATTTGCCTTGATTCAAGGAGAGAATAAATGGAAATACAAACCAATTTTCTGTGTGCTTTTTCCACTTACAATTTTTGAAGGTGTACTGACAATTGATGATGAACATATTGAAAGGCTAAAATCCTGCAACCCTGATAAAACTAATTTCATCAGTATCTTTCAGTCTTGTAAGGAAGAACTGCATTACTTTTTCGGTGATGAAGGATTTGCCGAACTTTTAGAATACGAATCAAGTTATTTATCATTGCAAAGAACAGGAATCGAAGAAAATGTTACCAAGTAAAAGAGCTATAGTAACCGGGGGCACAAGGGGTATTGGCAGAGCCATTGTTAAAGAACTGGCTTCCAAGAGCTGTTGCGGTGTTTTGTTTTCTGATGTTGCTTTTATATATAATAGTTGTGATGAATGCGCTGAGGAGCTCCAGGCAGAAATTAATAATCCGGCAATAAAAATTTTCGCTCACAAAGCTGATGCAACATCCATCGTACAGGCCCAGAAAACTGTGGATGCTGCTATTGAGCAATTAGGTGGCGTTGATATTTTAGTCAATAATGCCGGCATAACCCGTGATAATTTACTTCTTAGAATGTCTGAAAAAGATTTTGATGATGTTATCAATGCAAATTTGAAAAGTGTTTTTAACTATACAAAAGCTGTAATCAAACCAATGATTAAACAAAGATATGGCAGAATAATTAACATAGCATCGGTGGTGGGCTTGATTGGAAATGCCGGCCAGGCAAACTATGTTGCCTCAAAGGCTGGTGTAATTGGATTTACCAAGGCAATGGCACGTGAACTTGGATCAAGGAATATTACGGTAAATGCTGTTGCTCCTGGCTACATTCAAACAGATATGACCGATAAATTAACTGATGAACAGAGAGAAGCCATGCTAAGAAATATTCCTCTTGGAAGGTTGGGTAAACCTGAAGATGTTGCAAAGGTTGTTGGATTTTTATGCAGCCCTGAAGCAGATTACATCACCGGGCAGGTTATTGCGGTTGATGGTGGTATGACAATGTAACTAATTACTCTTATGATATATTTGTTTAATGAATTTCAAAATAGTTAAATTTGGACAATAGCTGACATTTAACTAAAATATTCTAAAGTATATTTCTCAACAAATTCTGGAGAATGAAATGGACGTAGAAGCTAAAGTAAAAGAAATTATTATGGATAAATTGGGCGTTGAGGATTCACAGATTACGCCTGAAGCTTCTTTTACAAATGATCTGGGCGCAGATTCACTGGACATAGTTGAACTTGTGATGGGATTTGAAAGTGCATTTCAAATTTCTATCCCGGATGAAGATGCAGAAAAAATCGGCACTGTTGGAGATGCAGTCAGATATCTTCAGCAAAAAATAGGCTGATTATTAAGCTGGATTTTCAGATCTGGCAAGACACTTCTTTAAATAACGCCTTTTTTAAAATATTAGTCGCCAATTATAATCCGGCAGTTATATGAGCAAGCGAAGAGTGGTTGTTACAGGAATGGGTGTCGTTACGCCAATCGGTATTGGAGTTGATGAATTCTGGAAAGGTTTACTCGAAGGTAGAAATGGCGTTGAGCTTATCACAAAATTTGATGCTTCAAGATTTGATACGAAATTTGCTGCTGAAGTTAAAAATTTTAATCCCGAAGATTTTTTAGATAAAAAAACGATTCGAAGATTGGACCTTTATGCTCAGTATGCTATGGCATCGGTGGTTGAGATTTTAGAAAACGGCACAATCGATCTTAATAAAATAAACCTCGAAAGATTCGGTGTAATATACGGAAGCGGAATAGGTGGAATTAATACTCTTCAGGAACAGCATGAAAAATTTCTTCAATCACGAGACCCGCACACTTTCAGTCCATTTTTTGTCCCAATGATGATTTCCGATATTGCTGCAGGACATATATCAATTCATTTTGGTCTTAAAGGACCTAACTACGCAACAACATCTGCTTGTGCCACAGCATCGCATGCTATTTCAGACGCATTTATACTGATTCAACGTGGAAGTGCTGATCTGATGATTTGCGGAGGCTCAGAAGCTTCTATTACCGAGATTTCAATCGGAGGCTTTAATGCAATGAAAGCCATTTCTACTTGGAATGACAGGTATAAGGAAGCTTCACGTCCTTTTGATTTGTATAGAAATGGATTTGTTATGGGAGAAGGAGCAGGAACTCTTTTACTGGAAGAATATGAACACGCAGTTATCAGGGGTGCAAACATTTATGCAGAACTTACAGGAATTGGTTTGTCGGCAGATGCATTTCACATTACTGCACCTGCACCTGAAGGTGAGGGTGCTGTCCGTGCTATGAAAGAGGCAATGAGAGACTCAGATATTAATCCTGAAGAAATTGATTATGTAAATGCTCACGGTACATCAACTCAAATGAATGATGTAATTGAAACCATTGCAATTAAAAAAGTTTTCGGCGATCGTGCATATGATATGGTTGTCAGTTCAACAAAATCTATGACAGGTCATCTACTCGGTGCAGCCGGTGGAATTGAGGCAGTTGCTACGATTCTTTCTGTTAAGAATGATATAGTTCCTCCGACAATAAATTTAACGACTCCTGATCCTCTGTGTGATCTTAATTATAGTCCGAATATTTCAACTAAAAAAGAAATCCGATGTGCTATCAGTAATACTTTTGGATTTGGCGGGCACAACGCGTCTCTTCTATTTAAAAAAGTCATGGAATAAATTTGACTACTGTGCTTAAAAATCTATTTAACAGATTATTAATTAGATCCCGGCTCACAAAAAACCAAAATCAAATATCACAATTCCTTTCACGGGAAAAATTTCATGCTCTTGAAAAACTTATCGGGTGTTCTATCAGGGAGAAATCACATTATACCCGTGCATTGGTTCACAGATCATTTCTAGAGCAAAATGATAGTTCTCATCCTTCAAATGAAAGACTTGAATTTTTAGGAGATTCGGTATTGAGCCTGATTATCGCCGAATATCTTTATAATAAATATCCTGATGAGGAAGAAGGTTTTCTTACAAAAGTAAGAGCAAAGATTGTAAACAGGAAAGCTCTTGCCGATGCAGCTGAAAGAATAAAACTTGAAGAATTCATATTATTAAGTAAAAATATTTCAAAAGATATTGTTTATGGTTCCAAATCTATTTTATCTGATGCCCTTGAAGCCCTAATTGGAGCTGTTTACCTGGACAGCGGACTCGAATCAAGCAAGAATTTTATTATAAGAGTGCTTCTTGAACCTATCTTAAAAGAAGGAGAACATTTGGTTGATGAAAATTACAAAAGCCAGCTTTTGGAATATGCACAGGGAAATAAATTAGAAATTCCTTCATATTTTATTATTAATGAAGATGGTCCTCAGCATGAAAGAATTTTCACTGTAGAAGTGAAAATCGGGGATGTTCATTACGGTATTGGTGTTGGGAAAAATAAAAAATCAGCTGAACAGGAAGCAGCCAGAACAGCCCTGGAAAAAATAAAAACAGGATAATAAATTGTATCCCCTAAGTCTGGGGCATAAATAATTCCATCCGGTCATCATTCAATCCACCTGATTTATTTTAGGCAAATACCTTAAATTTGTAATGATGAATTTTACCTTTATGTCAGATGACAGTTTCTTTATAAACACAAAAAAAATACAGGGCTTAATATGAAAACGCTGGAACATCCGGATAAATTTGTAAACCGGCACATTGGAATAATTGATACTGAATTACTTGAGATGTCTAAAATCTGCGGTGCTGATTCAGTTGAAAAGCTTATTAATGAAACGATACCTCAACAGATTCGTTTAAACAGAAAGTTAAAACTTTCACCGGCAGTTAATGAGCATATCTTTATAAAAGATCTTCGGAAAATTGCATCAAAAAATAAAATCTTTAAATCTTACATCGGTATGGGTTACCATCCTGTTATACTTCCCTCAGTTATTCAGAGGAATGTGCTGGAAAATCCTTCGTGGTATACCCAGTACACTCCTTACCAGGCTGAAATAGCACAGGGCAGATTGGAAGCATTATTAAATTTTCAAACAGTTGTGTGTGATTTAACAGCCATGGATATTGCAAATGCTTCGCTGCTCGATGAAGGCACAGCAGCTGCAGAAGCAATGAATATGTTTTATTCTCTGAGACCGGCAGATAAGAAACAGTCAAATTCAATGTTTGTCTCACAGGAATGTTTTCCCCAAACGCTTGATGTGCTGCGGACAAGAGCAAACCCATTAGGCATCAGATTAATAATTGGTGATCCTAGGAATGCTGAATTAACGGATGACATCTTTGCAGCTATTGTACAATATCCAGCAGGCAATGGTGAAGTAAGAGACTACACAGAATTTTTTAATAAAGCGAAACAAAAAAATATTTTTAAAATAGTTATTGCCGATCTTCTCAGTTTGACTTTGCTTAAACCGCCGGGTGAGTTTTGGGCAGATGCAGTTGTAGGTAACAGTCAAAGATTTGGTGTCCCGATGAGTTATGGTGGACCGCACGCAGCTTACTTTGCAACACTTGATAAATTTAAAAGAAGTATTCCTGGTCGTATCATAGGAGTCTCTGTTGATGTTCACGGAAACAGGGCTTACAGGATGGCACTCCAAACAAGAGAACAGCATATCAGGAGAGAACAAGCAACAAGCAATATCTGTACAGCCCAGGTTCTTCTTGCAGTAATTGCAAGTATGTACGCGGTTTACCATGGTCCGGAAAACTTAAAAGCAATCGCTGAAAGAATCAGGAAGTTTGCAATGATAATGAATAGTGCCTTGAACGAATTTGGATTTAACCAGCTTAACAATCATTACTTTGATACATTGCTGATTGAAACGACAAATGAAAATGTTTTAAAAATTAAAAAAGAATCAATCGATCATAAAATTAATTTCAGATATATAGACACCAAGAGAATAGGAATTTCTTTTAATGAAACAACAGAAGAACGCGATGTTAAAGAGTTGATTGAATTGTTTGCTAATGTATCAGGTAATTCATTCGATGATAAAAAATTCCGAAGGTTTGTGGAAAATGAAGAAACTAATATTATTTCATTTTTACAGCGTCAAAGTAAATATTTAGAACATCCTGTTTTCAACACATTCCACTCTGAAACGGAATTATTACGATATATGAAGATGCTTGAAAACAGGGATCTTTCTTTGGCTTATTCAATGACACCGCTTGGTTCATGTACGATGAAATTAAATGCAACTACGGAGATGCTCAGTATAACCTGGCCCGAGTTTGCAGAAATTCATCCCTTCGTTCCTGAAGACCAGGCGGAAGGTTATAAGCAGTTATTCAGCGAGCTTGAATCTGACCTTGCAGAAATTACGGGATTTTCCGGGGTAACTTTGCAGCCTAATTCGGGTGCACAAGGTGAGTTTACAGGCTTGATATTAATCCGTCAATTTCATAAAAGCAGAGGTCAGGAGAACAGAAATGTTGTCTTAATTCCTTCATCAGCGCATGGTACAAACCCTGCCAGCGCTGTTATGGCTGGAATGAAAGTCGTTGTTGTTGATTGCGATGAGCGTGGTAATATTGATATTAATGACTTAAAGAAGAAAGCTGAGGCAAATAAAAATAATTTAGCTGCTTTGATGATTACTTATCCTTCAACACATGGAGTGTTCGAAGCAAATGTAATTGATATTTGCGACATCATACATGAGAATGGCGGACAAGTTTATATGGATGGTGCAAATATGAATGCACAGGTAGGATTAACAAGTCCTGCCAGTATAAGTGCTGATGTTTGTCATCTTAATTTGCATAAAACATTTTGTATTCCTCATGGCGGTGGAGGACCTGGTGCCGGTCCAGTAGCTGTTGCACAGCATTTGGTTCCATTTTTACCCGGTCACAGTGTTGTGAAAATCGGAAATGAAAATTCCATTTCGGCAGTTTCATCAGCACCGTGGGGAAGTGCTGTCATCCTGATTATTTCTTATGCTTATATCAAAATGATG
Source organism: Ignavibacteriaceae bacterium (assembly GCA_035293265.1). Lineage (GTDB taxonomy): Bacteria > Bacteroidota > Ignavibacteria > Ignavibacteriales > Ignavibacteriaceae > DATDOL01. Next base: position 20,423 of record DATDOL010000226.1, read on the forward strand.
GGTGCAGAAGGATTAACAAAAGCATCAGAAGCAGCGATTGTTAATGCAAATTATATGATGGCCAAATTGCAATCAAAATTTAAGGTATTGTACACCGGCTTGAATGGGAGAGTTGCACACGAATTAATTTTTGATATGAGAGAGTTTAAACATTCATCTAACATTGATATTGAAGATATTGCAAAGCGATTAATGGATTACGGTTTTCATGCACCGACAGTTTCTTTTCCTGTTCCCGGAACTCTTATGGTTGAACCGACGGAAAGTGAATCAAAAGCCGAACTCGACAGGTATTGCGATGCACTTTTATCAATCAGAGAAGAGATCAGGGATATAGAAAATGGAAATCAAAGCTTAACAGATAACCTGTTGAAGAATGCACCGCATACTTTACAATCTCTTTTAAAAGATGAGTGGAATCATAATTATTCAAAAGAAAAAGCAGCCTTTCCAATGCCGTACACAAAGGATTTTAAATTCTGGCCTTCAGTTGGTCGTGTTGATAGTGCATATGGTGATAGAAATCTGGTTTGCAGCTGTATTCCGGTTTCCGATTATGCTGAATCCCCGGTTTAACTGAAAAGAAAATAGTTAATTGTACATCTGTTGTGAGTGAATTCAAATTTCTTTGAAGCCGGAATCACTCTTATCTTTCTTATTAAACGCACTCTTGATATTTTATAATAATTCATCTAAAAGTCTTATTTGAAAAATGTATCGCTTAAAATATTCTGTTTCTGTTTACTGACGGTGAAACTTTTTGCCGGTGGAGAGGATACACTTTTCTATACTGGTGACTATAATGTTATCCTTGATTCTATTGAAATAGTCGGCAATGAAATTACAAAGGATTTTATAATTCAAAGAGAGTTGACATTTAGCAAGGGAGACACGTTAAATCCAATTTTAGCATCGTACAACAGGGAAAGAATTTACAGCCTCGGAATTTTTAATGATGTGAGGTTAAAACCATATAGAGTAAACCAGACTGACATTCTTAAAATCGAAATAGAAGAAAGCTGGTACATTTATCCGCTTCCTTTCGTGGAGTTAAAAGACAGGGACTGGGACAAGATATCCTATGGAGTTAATGTTTTATGGAAAAATTTTCGCGGCAGAAATGAAACTCTCAGAGGAAGATTTGCTCTTGGTTATGATCCCTCTCTTTCTTTTACTTATAATAATCCAAACCTTCATTATAATCTTAGTCTATACCATCAATCACAACTTTTATTTTCAACTTCAACTAACAGAAGTAAAACAGCAGAAGCACTTTACGGCTCTCAGTTTGAACAAAAAATTTATTCAGGAAGAGTTTCATTTGGTAAACGGTTTGGGTTATTTCATAGAATGAGTCTGAACAGCGGGTACGATTATATCGAAACGCCATTTTATATAAACGGAATAAACGCTTCGAACAGCCGTATAGACAGGACGATAGTTTTAGGTGTAAGCTATCTTTATGATACAAGAGATTTGATACAATTTCCAACGAACGGAATTTATGCATACGTGAATATTGAAACGAAAGGTTTTGGTATTGATAACATAAACTATAGAGTTGCAGATATCGATTTCAGAGAATACAGAACATTCTTTAATAAATTAACAGCCAAGTGGAGATTTGCCGGAAGGCATACTGGTGGCGGGTTGGTGCCATATTATGATTATTCGTATTTTGGTTTTACTGAAAGAATCAGAGGATATTTTTATGAGGGTCAAAGAGAAGGAAATGATCGGCTGATCAGCTCTGTTGAATTTAATTATCCTATTATCGAAGAAACCAGGATCAATCTTTATTTTATCCCATTACTCCCAAAATCTTTACTTTCTTACAGAGTAGCATTAATCTCGGAATTGTTTGCTGAAACCGGCACAACCAGATTGAATGGTGAGCCGTTTAAAATAAAAAGTTTTGACACAGGCTATGGAACAGGACTTTCACTTCTCCTTTTACCCTATGCTATTTTCAGATTTGAATTTGCAATTAACGACAATGGAAACACAGAATGGATTTTTGATGTTGGTACATCTTTCTGACATAGAACTTTATTATTCGGCACCTGAAAAAATCAGCAATGCTCAAATTGTCATATCCGATGAAGAATTTCATCATGCATCTGATGTAATGAGACATACGAAAGGTGATTTTATTTATATCACTGATGGCAAAGGGAATATTTATAAGTGCAGGATTTCAATCATCAGTAAAACAAGCTTAACTGCTGAAATACAGGATAAAAAACAATTCGAAAATAAGAATTTAAATATTCATTTCTGCTTGCCGTATTTAAAAAATCCGGATCGTATGAAATTCGCAGTTGAAAAATCAGTTGAGCTTGGAATCACATCTTTTATAATATTTTCATCGAAAAGAACAGTGTCCAAAGCAGTAAATATTAAACGACTTCAAAAGATTGCACTTAGTGCAATAAAACAATCTTTGCGTGCTTATCTACCCACCATAAAAGAAATGAAGTTTGTAGAAATTTTAAAGATTCCAGGTACAAAAATTCTTCTGGATCAGAAAGCTGATGAAAAATTTTCATTCATTAATGACTACCAAAAAAAATATTATTTTTTATTCGGGCCGGAAGGCGGTTTTGAGAGTGAAGAATTTAAAGTTTTGAAGGCTGAAAGTATATTCCGGCTTGGAGAACATCGACTCAGGAGCGAGACAGCAATCGTTCAGTGTGCATCACTTATAAATTCAGCATAAAATATTAATATTTAATTCTAAAGATTTATGTTGAAGTTAGACTCAATTGATTTTCGCTGGTTTGTATAGAAAGGAACAGGCATTAATATTTCCCGATTCTTTTATTGTAAGTGATAGAAATTGTATTCCCGGCGACTATCCATGTTCCAACAAATTTATTAGAATTGATTACATTACCTACAAAAGTAGAAATCGAATCAGAGTAAGTAATTGAAAGTGAAACATTCGATCCACTGATAGTCCCTTCAACAACAAGAGGAATCCATTCTAAATAACCCAAGCTGTTCACCCAGGCAATCTGCCCGAATCCACTAAGTGAATCAATGTTTTCATCAAGCCAGAAATGCTGAGAAACTTCCGCAGCTTTCCAAAATCCGACGAATGAATCATCTTGCGGTGCCACATTGTTTTCGCATGCGATGAGTGCCGTTACGATTAAAATCATCGATAGATAATTGATAAATTTTTTGATTTTATATTTTTTCATATTCACCAATTCATGTTCTGGTCAAAATTCAGCACTCATTTAATTAGTCAATCATTCTGTTCGGTTTTTATTTCCTTCCACCAATCGTCTTCAATAATTTCGTATTTCATTTTTTGTTTTTCATCAAGCAAGCTAATTATTTTTCCATTAGTAGAAGAGATGAGCTGCTGCAATTTATCTCCACCTGGAACGGCATTGGAATTTGTCTTCCTGATTGCATCCAGCTGTTTCGAATAATCTTTTAAAAGTGCAATAACCTGGCTATTTTGTTCCTCTGACAGCAATATTTTTTTAGAAAGTTTTGAAGTCAGCGAATTTATTTCATCACTGTCCAATTTGACACCTTTAGAATCCTGGGCATAAGAGTTTCCATTCAACAAAAATGCGATTATAATGCACTCAACCATTGCCGGTCGGAATATTTTCATATAAGAAAACAACATGGTCAAACCTCTCTATTTTAATTTCCTAATAAAAACTAATAACCAATCATTATAATGTCAATCCTGTATTCAAACTCTTTTAAACTATAATAAATTCATATCATATTTACAGAAAATTGGGAAAAGTTCAACTAAACTCTTAAAATTAAATTGCAGTTTTAACTATCTTTTAACGCATCAATTATGTCATTTTAACATAGAAATGAATTCAATAGAAAAAATTGCAAAAATTCAGATTGACCGGTATCGGCAAATATTTTTAAATAAGGGATTTAATGTCTCAGAAGTTCAGAAAGAAAATTATAATTATTCAATTGAAGTGAATGATAAAAATGAAAAATTAAAAGTATTAGTTTATTTTGGAAGGAAGGGTATTAAACCAGGTCTACAAGGAAATAACTCCGGGATTCTGTTTAAGAGTTTGCAATCAATAATTTTTGGAGAAAATTTTTTTAATGAAGAAACTGAGTTCAAAGAACCCGATATTTATATAGGCACAGATGAATCCGGCAAAGGAGACTATTTCGGTCCATTGGTAACTGTCGGAGTTTTAGTAAATACCGATTCAAAATCTGCATTAAAAAAAATTGGAGTAAAAGATAGTAAAGAATTATCCGATTTTGTAATTAAACAACTTGCAAATCAAGTAAGGAAAATTGCTAAGGATAAATTCAGTATTGTCAGGATAAATCCTGAAAAATATAATAGTCTTTATTCCAAAATAGGAAATGTTAACAATTTACTGGGCTGGACTCATGCCAGGGTTATCGAAAATATATTGGATACTCACAAAGTTGATTACGCCGTGAGTGATAAATTTGGTAATACAAAAACGATATTAAATTCACTTATGGAAAAAGGAAAAACAATTAATTTGCACCAGGAAAACAAAGCTGAAAAATATATAGCGGTTGCAGCAGCATCAATCCTTGCACGGTCTGAAGTCATTAAATGGTTTGAGATAAACAGTAAAAAATTCGGAATAGTAATACCAAAAGGTGCATCATCCCAGGTTGACTCGACTGCACTAAAATTAAAAAATCAGATCGGTGAAGAAGAATTGAAAAAATTAGTGAAGGTTCATTTCAAAACCTCATCGAAAATATTTTGAAAAATTAATTCCTGGAGATAGTTATGGCTGTTAATTCAGAAGTAAGGAGAATTGGTATATTGACCGGCGGTGGTGATTGTCCCGGTTTAAATGCAGTTATACGTGGCGTAACCAAACCGGCTCAAGACTATGGTATGACTGTTTACGGTATTCTTGATGGCTTTGAAGGATTTGTCGGAGGAAAAGCTAAGGAATTAAGGGATGCAGACGTTTCCGGTATCCTGACACAAGGAGGAACAATTTTAGGATCTTCAAACAAAGGTGATCCATTTCATTGGCCAGTTGAAAAAGATGGTAAGATCGAAATAGTTGATATATCAGCAAATGTTTTAAGAAATTATAAAGCATGGAATCTTGATGCTGTAATTGCAATTGGTGGTGATGGCACAATGCACATTAGTAAAAAACTTTGTGATCTCGGACTTAATATTATTGGCGTTCCTAAAACAATTGATAATGATCTTGATGCAACCGATGTAACTTTTGGTCACGATTCAGCAGTTTATGTTGTTTCGATGGCGTTGGATAGACTTCATACAACAGCTTCATCTCATCACCGTGTGATCGTTGTTGAAGTAATGGGAAGATACGCCGGCTGGATCGCACTGAATGGAGGATTAGCTGGTGGAGCAGATATTATTCTTATACCCGAAATTCCATTTTCGTGGGATAGTGTTTATGATAAAATTCATAAAAGAGAATTATTGGGAAAAAGGTTCAGCTTGGTTTGTGCGGCTGAAGGAAGTAAACCAATTGGAGGTCAATTAGTTACAAAGGGAAAAGATGTAAAACGCACAGATCCAATTCAGCTCGGCGGAATCGGAAAAGTTGTGGCAGATAATATTGAAAAACATACCGGCATTGAAACAAGAGTAACGGTTTTGGGTCATCTTCAAAGAGGCGGAAGTCCAACACCTTTTGATAGAATACTTGCAACAAAGTTCGGAGCTTATGCAATTATGATGGCAGCTGAAAAAAAATTTGGAAGTATGGCAGCACTTAAAGGTAATGAAATTGTAGATGTCAAAATCCAGGATGCAATTGAAAAACAAAAGTTAGTTAAATTGAATAATCAGGCGGTATTAGCTGCAAAGGCTGTAGGAATTTCATTTGGCGAACCATAAAATTCTAATCGTTTTATTGATTTTGGAAGCATCAGGATATATATTTGAATCCGCTTTTTTAATAAGTTCTTTATATAAAATCCGGGGTCGTAGTTCAGCTTGGTTAGAACGCCTGCCTGTCACGCAGGAGGTCGCGAGTTCGAGTCTCGTCGGCCCCGCAAAATTTCAGATAGATAATCTGAACTTTTTTTGAATGTCGGAATGGTTTACTTACATATTATATTCGTCGAAGATTGATAAGTATTATATAGGCTCACTAGCAATCTGAAATCGAGATTAGAGAGGCATAATGCAGGTTGGGGACGATACACTAAAAAGGGAATTCCCTGGAATGTGCATTACTACGAATCCTTCGATTCGAAAAGTAAAGCTTTGATAAGAGAGAATGAGATAAAAAAAATGAAAAGCAGAAAATATAATGAAGGATTAATTAGAGCAGGAGGTCGTCCCGACTAAGTCGGGAAGTCTCGTCGGCCCCGCAAAAAAATCCTCTCATTTTATTGAGAGGTTTTTTATTTTGTGGTCTGGATTGTCCTTTAATTTCTTTTTAATACAAAATGATTAAATATATTCTCATACTCGCGTTTATCATCCTCGCTCAAATCCAGATTTATTCACAGGTAGAAAACGTTCCACTCAACCATCCTGTATACTACTTCCTTAAAGAAATGAAAGTTAAAAGAGTCGTTTCATACATCAAAGAAGACATACCCAATTTATCAAGATTCGAAGTTAAAGGATTTCTTGACGAGATCGAATCCAAACAGGAGCAGTTAAGTAGAACAGAATTAAAACTTCTTTTCAGATATAAATTTGAATTTAATGAATCACTACATCCGGATACTACAACATATTTCTTCCATCCTGAAAAAGATTTTGGGACGAGTCTATCGGACGTCTTTTCTGATAAAGTAAAATATTTGTATGCATACAGGGAACAAAGTGCTAATATATTTTTTGAGGGGCTCGGACATTTTTATTTCGGTCAGACATTTAAACCTGAATCAAATAATTCCACATTATATGATATCGGTTTCAGAATACGGGGAACTGTTTTCAATCATCTTGGTTACAATCTGGAAGTAATCAAAGGTGGATCAAGCGGAAACAGGGAGGTGGCTGAATTAATCAAACCAGAAGTTTTAACAAGTTACAAGTGGTTAGAAAATCTTGAAAATATAAATAATTATGATTTTACATCCGGTTATATTAAATATCATACTGAACCTGCCGATGAAATGGATATCTCTTTTCAGCTTGGAAGAGAACAAAAAACAGTTGGCTACGGGTACGGCAGCAAACTCGTCCTGTCAGGTGATAATCCTCCCCTGGATTTTTTACAGTTTAATTTTGATTATGGAATGGTTCATTTTACTTCAATATTTGCTTCAACGGTTGGGGAGTTCAGCTCAAATCCGGATACGCGATATACAAAATACTGGGCATTTAACAGACTCAAATTATCTTTCAAAAATTTAATTGATGCGGGAATAGGCGAAAGTATTGTTTACTCAGGGCGTGGGATCGAGCTGGGATACGCCACTCCGCTCGGTTTTTATAAATTTATTGAACATTCATTGCAGGACAGGGATAACGCAAATCTGTACCTGGACTTCCAAACAAATTTTATTGATAATCTTGAATTTCAGGGGATTCTTTTTCTTGATGAAAACATCTTATCAAACCTTCAAGACTTAGATAAGTATACTAATAAAACGGCATACCAGCTTGGTTTCTTCTGGTATCAACCACTTTCATTGGATGATTTCTCTTTGGTTGTTGAGTACACAAAAATAAGACCGTTTGTCTATTCGCATGTTGATAGTATGAATACATATACAGCTTTCGGGAAAAACCTTGGGCATCGAAGTGGACCAAATTCTGATGAAATCTTCAGCAGATTATCCTACAATTTTAATGAATGGATCAGGATAAATTTTAAATATGCATTTGTGAGAAGCGGCGAGAATGTTTATGATGTTGATGGCAATCTCGTAAAAAATGTTGGAGGGGATATTTATCTTAATCATGATTCAAGGCCGGAAAATGATAAAGCTTATTTCCTTGATGGCGTAAGAATTAATAATAACATTTTTGAAATCGGGTTAAGGATTGAACCGGTAAGAGATTTTATTTTTGATATTATTTACAATTATAATGTTGAAAACAACTTAACTACCGGTGAAAAAATTAATAAAAGTTATGGCTATATAAGATTCTCTCTTGAATATTAAGAATTTAAAAATATTTAAAACTAAAAAGCCTCCTGATGAGGCTTTTTTTTGTGGGCACTCACGGATTCTCCCGACTTGCCTATTGGCAGGCAGGAGGGATTCCTTTGGAAGAACCGCGGACCCCTCTACTCGCAGAGAAGATACTTTAAATCAGATTGATGTTAAATGATTTTCTTTAGAAGAGTTCGGTTGAATGGTGGGCGCTCACGGATTCTCCCGACTTGACTACCGCAGGCAGGAGGGATTCCTTTGGAAGAACCGCGGAGCCTCTGCTTGCATGAAAAATGCTTCAAACCAGATTTATAAATAAATGATTTTCTTTAGATGAGTTCGATTGAATGGTGGGCGCTCACGGATTCGAACCGCGGACCCTCTGCTTGTAAGGCAGATGCTCTAAACCAGCTGAGCTAAGCGCCCTTTATATCAAAAATTGAGACCAAATATCATTCTTTTTGATTATAAAACCAAATTTTTTTGAGCGGGCGACGGGGTTCGAACCCGCGACATCCAGCTTGGGAAGCTGACACTCTACCAACTGAGTTACGCCCGCAATAAAAATTTCTCGAAGCAAAATCCAAAATTGAATTTCACTTTACAAATAAATTATACAGAAATGTAAATCAATATAATGATTTTGTCAATCTGGTATGTAGAGTATAAGCAGCTGGTATTCTTAGAGATTAAAGAATATTTCGAGATTTGTTTTAAAAAAATTCAAGAGTTATGAGACATTTAATTTCGTGCAATGGTGGTTTTTTTGATATAATCCTGAATAGGTGTATGGAAACTGCTGAGAGCCTCTTCAACAGAGCCATAAGATTCAAAATTTTCAACTGTGCCTGTAAGATGTAAAACGGTTTGAGCAAAGTAACCGGGTTTTACTAATTTAAGTTTTCCACCTTCCGTTTTAAGTTTTTTCCAGGTTACTACAAGTACACCGATAAAAGTTGAATCTATAAATTCACACTTGCTCAAGTCTATGATAATATTATGGTTG
>DATDOL010000227.1:0-14412 GCA_035293265.1 Ignavibacteriaceae bacterium
ATTCGATGTAAATTGATTTTTGCGTAAACGAAGTTGCTGACCTACTTCAAATGCGTTGCTGAAAGAAGCTGCTGGTATCACTTCACCAGGATATGCCCGAACCAAATTCCATAATTGCATTGCTTCAAATGCACCAGAGACTTTAGTTTTTTTTGGCAATACGTTATAAAACTGATCAGCAGGGTTGTTAAATATTAGAAAGCTTACTGATAAAGCAGTGACTATAAGCAAGCTCAGGATTGTAAATTTTTGTTTCATCACAATTACCTTTTTAATTCTTATGAGTGATTTAATTCTCTAATAATTGGAATATCAGCTTAATATAAACCGGGAATAGTTTCAACAGTTTAAAAATACTTCTTTTTTAAAAATGAATGCAAATCTAATTCGGGAAGTATGAAGTAAGATTAGTCAAAATACAAAGATCAAACAAGTCCTTGATGGATTTTGTGTGCAGTCGAAGGTGTTGAGGATAAAATTTGACGAATGTGATATTTTATTTAGATAAAAGTATCTTCATTAACTTTTCTGCAGCCGTTCCCAAAACTTTTCTTATTAGCTCCCTGTTTGTTGTGTCTGCAACTTCATAAGTCATTGCCGGAATCATATTAAAATTTTATTAAATAATTTAATCTGATTCCAACCCGATATTGAGTATAATCTTTTTCATTAGAAACATATTGCTTATTTACGTCAGAATAAGTACTGGCTTCCCTGCCCATCCAATTGTAAAACACAGTTAGGAAAAGGTTACTAAGTACGTCTAAATTATAATTTATAAATACACGATAATGATTATCGTAACGTCCTGAATGAAGCGGATCTGATATTGGATTATCATTTGTAGTAAAAATAGCTCGCTGGTATTGAGCATCAAGAGTAATTTCGTTGCTTAAAGAAAAAATTCTTGGAAGTCTTAGGCCAAGCCCGGCAGTGTATGTATGTTCATAATTGGAAGCATCAGAGTCATCTGATATCTCTTTGGTTTCCCCCGGCTCATCAAATCCAGTGGCATCTGATGTTCCATAAAGGTACCCGAAGTTAAGGTCAAGATCTTCCGTTAGTCTCTGGAAAACCCTAAATCCAAATAAAAAATCTTTACTATCGTATTCAGAATACGATGAATTAAGAAAATATCTCATATATGAAAAGTAAAGACGTGCTCTCGTGGTTTTCCAGGAAAAAATGTTCTGAACCCAAAAGCTAAAGTCGTCTTTAGTAAATTCATATGGTTGAAAGGTTTCTGGAGTGAACCCCAAAGAGTCTACCAAATCTTCATCACGGAAGTGCCGTACATAATATTCAGGTATGTGTGAATATGAAATTAAAAATGAAAGGGAGGTTGACACATATTGTCGCCAAAAAAAGTCATAGGTAAACCAGGATTTAACCGAGTTAACAGTGTATGCATCGGAATCAAAACCAGCTCCGAATATTGTAAGTAAATTTCCGAACATTCTGTTTGAATAAATTAAGCTGGCTGAGTATTTAAAAATGAAATCATCGTAACTATCAATATGAAATCTTCCTTCGTCTTGCCCGTTTAAAAATCTGGTAAGATACTTTTCGGAATATTTTAATATATTACTGTCGTAATAGGATCCGAGCGAAAGATTAACCGACCAGCTTTGAATTTTCTTTTCAGGATCATCGCCTGCAAATATAATTTCATTAATAAGGAAGAAAATTATTAATACATTAAATAGAAGTAAGCGGACCCGTAGGCTGGGTGAATTAGTTTTTTGTATCATCTCAATTTCCTATTCTTCTAATGCAACATCTTTTTTGGGGAATAAAACTCTTGCTAAAACTGTGGCTTTATCTTTGTCCAAAGGGATTACTTCGTAAATATGTGTTCCGCCCGGGACATCAATCACAATTTCCTTTGCTTTACCCGGTACCTTTCCCCCTTCATTTTTATAATAAGTAACATCAGAACGATTACTGCTAAGCAGATATGTATGTTTAACGGTTCCATCTTCTTTAACTTGTAATCTATAATTAATTTTTCCCTTCATCGTATAATGATTCTCGATACGGCTTAATATTCTAAATGTAGTCGGACCTGTAATTTTAATTTTCAGCGGTTTGTTCTCTGAGAATCGATAATAAGAAATAACTTCCTCATTGGTTACAAGACTAACCGGTTCATTTGGAACTAATGGTGATAACTGAACCCAATCGATTTTCTTTTCTTTCGTTTCAGCAAACAAAAACCTTGCATTAATATTTGGATTTTCTGCTCCTTGCCATAATTCTATAGTATGCTCACCAAGTCCCAAATTTATTATTACATCTGCGCTTTTACCTGGGAAACCTAATGTATTATCCGCGTAAGCAGACTTAGTATCGATTTCATTACTTTTAAAATCTACGTTAATTATTTCAGCTCCGTCTATTCTGTAATAAACAGAGTAATCCAAAGTGTTTTTATCATGAGATTTAAATTGTGCTCTCGTAATAGCCGTTAATTTACCCGGACCCTTAGCTGTTAATATTGTTGGGTCTTTAACTGACAGAGGGTAATAGGTTCTGTTCTTTCCCGCAATGACTATGGTGATTTTTGATGCAGCATTTTTCGGTTTAAGAATCTTAGTCTTAGAATCTGCCGAAATAAAATGTAAAGGCATAAACAAAATTAAAATCAGAATCAGGGACTCAATGTTATTTATTGTTTTCATAAGCTTGTTAGGTTGATTTCAATTTTCCCAAATTAAAATTCCATATCTTCAACTTGTTTCTGTAATGGTATTTGCTCTGTTCCAAGCCGGTGTCTTTTCTTTTCCATAAAGTAGACTAAAGAAATAGCAACAGCTAAGAACAATGTCAGTATGATTGTTAGTATTACGCTGTATTGCTTCTGAACAAAAATTTCACCCTCGCCCGGCTGAGGAAGTGGTGTCGGGCTGATCGGCAATCCATATTGGTATGCAAGCTGGTTGATGTTCAGGAGGTGCATAACGGGGATGTTGTAATCGGCCATTTGTATTATGACACCTCTTGTAGGAAAATTTTTCATTGGCAGAGTTTTAGATAATCCGCTTGGTATGAACTGAACATTTTCCGTAGAGCCAAGGCTCGATATTCCACCACCCACATTTATAAATGCTTTTAAAGGATATTTTTTTCTATGATTATTATAAATCCCTATTCGTTTTTGAATGCTTCTTTCCAGGTGTTCTTCATTAATTAATTCAACTTTATTTCTCTCGATAGCATCTTTAATTAATTTTCTTCCGTCCGGGCTGAGTCCTCTTCCCACATCAAGTCCACCTCCAATAGAAGCAGCAACGGATTTGTTCTTAAAAATTCCGGCATCATACAAAGCACTTTCCATATCTAACCAGGTATAATAAGGATCGTTGGCCCCCCAATTGGAGGAACCAACAGAAGTAATTATTATGGGTTTTATTTTTAAAGTTTGCAGAGCAGAATGAACAGCAATGTTTATACCCGGTAATGAACCTGTAAAAGCAACAGCAACAATATCATTTTTTTCAAGCTCAGCTTCCTTCAACATTTCAACGACTACAGCAGCAAAATTCGGATTAGTAGAGGTTAGCTTCGCTTCAATGTAACCACGGTCTGTTGTAATAGGAGTTATATCCTGACCGATTAATGCTGTCTCGTTAGGATCATTTATCGCATCAATGAATACTCCTTTTTGCAATCGTGACTCTTTTAAAAACTCCGAAGCTTTTTTAAAAAGTCTTGCCGCTTGCATTTTTTGATCGTACCATTTCAGTTTTACATCAACTTTACCATATTCTACTGCCAGGAAAGCCATTAACGCCAGTATTGCCAGTACACTTAATACTGTTTTTGAACCCGCATTTAAATTATACACGGAACACCTGATTTTAAAGAATTATGACGGCAGCAATTCGCCGTTGAATATTATTATGACAATTAATCTCACTAAAACAGAAGTGATGAATAAAACACATAACGTTCTATAAATACCCTGCTTGCCAAACCAGTGAGCAATTAAACCCGGAACAACCCATCCAACTGCCTGCAATTGAATTGTATTCGTTGTTAAATCAATCATTAAAAACTGACGTGAAAAATTTGCCAACAGACATCCTACCAGAAGGCATAACACCATTTGTCTTCTACCATAAAGAAAAGTGTAATTACCCAAAATTTTTATAATCAGGTATGTTGTAAAGCTGACCAAGATAATTCCGGTGAGTCTATCGGGCTGAGAAAGTTGTAGAGCAATGTAACCGGGAACTACAATACCACCGGCTGCTAACCCGAAAACTTCGTACGACAGCAAACTAAAGATAAGACCTAAAGTAATTGCAAGTTCAACCATTAGATATACTCCTGTTTTCAAAAAACTCTGATACTTTTCCTCCCATTCCGCCCATATTTCCTATAGCCAGAACGGTTGATACATTTTCAGTGCAGGCTAAAACTGATTCGAAGACTGATTCCGGTTCAGTCCATCCAAGATTTAAAATTTTATTTTGCTCAACTCCATTATGTACGGACAGGTCTTCTACAACTTCAGTTGATTGCCCGATTAAAATCAGATAATCAAACTCATCATTTAATTCTGAGCCGATCATTCCAGTAAGTTGACGAGCCCTGTCTAATCTATCCTGTCTTGTATTTAACAGGATAATACTTAAGCCTTCAAAGCCAATTTCTTCTTTAATTTTTTTCCAGATCATCAAAGTGGATTGCGGATCATTTGCGGCAAATGCATTATAAAAATTTATAGTTTTCTGGAAAGCCTTAACTTTTGAAAGTTTTAAAACCCCGGCATCTGGAATTGCATAATACATACCTTCTAATGCAACTTTCCTATCGATGGCCAGAAATTCACAAACTGAAAGCGCGAGGGCTACATTCTCTTTATGCTCAATGTAATCAAATCCGTTCATCTCGTTATCGGTTACCGAATCAGGGTGTGCTAAATGTATTGTTGCATTTTGTTTTTTAGAAACTTCTTCGAGTTGATTCCAGGTTTGATTTTCCGCAGTGAAGAGATGCTGATTGCGTGGTATAGTTTTTCCAAGTGCATCGGCAATTTCCGGTAAAGTGTAACCCATTACATCAACATGATCAAGTCGCACATTTGTTATCAAACCAATAGTCGAGTGCATCATCTTTGCTTCAGTAATCCATTGGTATTGCGGCTGAATTGCCATGCACTCCATAACTATTGCCTGTGCTTTCCGTTCAGCTGCAAGTCTGATTATAGATAGTTGCTCGATGATGTTTGCCCCTGCTTTTCTATAAATTTTAATTTCGTTTCCGTTTTCCAGAATTAAGCGTGGGTAAGTGCCTGTAACTTTTGTGATTGTTTTAATTCCACCCTGCCGTAAAGCAGCGCCGATCAACCTGGTAACACTTGATTTTCCTCTTGTACCATTTACATGAATTCTTATTGGGATGGATAAAATTCTTTTTTGGTGAAGAGTAAATTCTATAATGCTGTAAACAGATACAATTATAAAAACTATCAACAAAACCGTAAAAACGTGCATATCTTAATCTTTCAATAACATATCAGAAAATATTTCTTTACACAATAGGTTTAACAGTAATCGCATTATAAAATGATGAAGTTTCCAAAAAGATATTCTACCAAAACTTTTGACCGAGCAGTTTTAGTGCCAAATCAGAAGGTTTTTTTAAAGAATGCTTAACCATAAATAACATTTTATTCTGGATTTAATTACGGGGTGCAAGTAGTATTTGCATAAGCTCGATAGAAGCGGTTTTGGCAATTTTCCGTATTAATTCCCGATCTGCAGAGTCTGAGACTTCGTAGGTCATTGCAGGAACGTTATATTCTGTTTGCAGCCATCTGTCGGAGGCGGGTGAAGTTGGCTTGGAAAGTGTATCAACAATATTAACATGGAAATCAGGTAGTTTTCCCTGCAGATTTAGAAGCCAGGTATTAATTAATTCTAAGCCCGCTTTCTGCCGGAGAAAATTTTCTTCGGAAAGGTCTGCAGTCTTCAAAGATTCTACAGACATATTATAAAACACATTTTCAGTTGTTGAATGAAAATCGATGAAGAATTTTATCTGACCTTTCTCTTCATTAATAATTCTTTCAATTTCATTTTTAACTGCTCTTGGTTCCGGTTGATTAAACTCAACCCAGTCCCGGTTGATGTCAACTCCATTAGCATTATGACGCCAATGTCCGTTATTAACCCCGTCCGGATTTACGAGTGGGATTACAATCAGGTTAAAACTTTCCCTGAACTTTTTTGCAAGGTCAGATTCACCGGCGATGGTTTCAACAAAAGTCATTAAGGCAATAGAACCTGTCACTTCAGGAGGATGAAGCCTGCCGATTACGACGACATAATTGTTCGATGGTTTTGATGAATTGAACTTAAGCTGATAAATCGGTCTTCCTTGCGATGAATAACCAATTATTTTTTTTTCAGCAAAAGACAATTTCGATAATTCATCAATCCAGCTCTTAAAATAATTTGATGTGATTAATTCCTGCGCTGATACCCAAAGTGTATCAGGTCCAATCTTTAGTTTAAGAGATGCTGTTGAGTTTGTTGTATCTATAATAATTAACGTGGTATCTAGAACCTGCCAATTTATTCCATCATTACTGAGCTTCGGACGGTACCGGTGTGACCCATCTTTATAGTTCAGTTTTATAATAATATCTTTTTCTTCCTTCGACCACAATTTAAAAGCATACCAGGCCGAATTATTTATTGGTGCATTTTCAGGTTCAATCTCAACCACAAAAGTTGAATCATCAACCTGGTAAAAATCATTCAGACGGGCGCCTTCAAATTCGTTGCTCGCAAATACTCCGCTTTTGCTGAACGAAATTGTTCTGTAATGCTGCAGCGTAATTTCTTTATTAGTTGTTACAATGGCACCGGGGGGATCGTAAGGAAGTGCAGTAATTGTTTTTTCCGGAGTGGAACATTTTGATATTATAAGTAAGGTGATAATTGCTGAAATAAAAATGATAATTGATTTTATCATTATTCTACCCATGCCTCACAGAAATAATATCGCCATCTTTAACAATATATTCTTTCCCTTCGAGTCTCCATTTGCCTGCTTCTTTTGCTTTTACAAATGAGCCGTGTTCAATAAAGTCTGCATAACCCACTACTTCCGACCTGATAAATTTTTTAAAGAAGTCTGAATGTATTTCACCGGCAGCTTCCTGTGCGTTCAATCCTTTTTTAATCGTCCATGCACGGCATTCATCTTCACCTACTGTAAAGAATGATTGAAGTCCAAGCAGGTTATATGCCTGTCTAATGATATTATTCAATGCGGATTCTTTAATACCATACTCGTTCATAAAAATTTCTGCTTCTCCATCGGGCAGCTCAGACATTTCTTTTTCGATCTTACCGAAAAATACAAGCGCTTTTGTGTTATGTCCGAGTTTTGCTTTTACAAGCTCATCAAGAAATTTTTCTGTTGATACGACCTGTGTTTCATCCATATTCAGAGCAATCAACATCGGTTTTATGGAAAGAAGCTGGTAGGTTTTTAAGATTTTTATTTCATCATCTGTTAGATGAATATCGCGTAATGATTTCTCTTCCTGCAGGATTGCGTTACATTTTTCCAGAACAGGCATTTCTCTCTTCAAATTTTCATCCTGTGTTTTAAGAATTTGCTTCCTGACATTTTCCAATCTCTTTTCAACAACAGACATATCCGACAGGATAAATTCTGTTTCAAAAGATTCAATATCCCGCATCATATTAATTGAACCGTCAGGATGAGGAACAACATCGCTTTTAAAAAGTCGGACGACATGTATCAAAGCATCATTTGTTCTTACCTTCGAAAGGAAATTACTTGTGAACTGAGCACTGCCTGAATCTCCTTTCTGCAATCCCACAACATCAATCACTTCAATTGTCGCATTTACTTTTTTCTTAGGTTTGAAAATTTCTGTAAGCTTATCAAGTCTTTCATCTGAAACTTTAATAACTGCCTGGTGTGATTCCACTTTAGCCAGCGAAGCAGGATCAAGATGAGTTTTGGTTATTGTTTGAAACAAGGTTGATTTGCCTGACAGCGGCAGTCCTACAATTCCGATTTGCATATCACTCAAAATAATTATTGATGCCCAAATATAAGGAAGTTTACTATTTCCGGTTTTTTACTATATTTGAAAAAATTCCATCAAATATTTCCGGATATATGAATGAAAAGAATTAAATATTTAATCAGTGCATTAATCATTTCATCAATAATAATTCTCTCCTGCAGCACCGTTCCGCTTACGGGCAGATCACAGCTTAACATGATTCCCAGCAGTGAAATGTTATCAATGAGTTACCAGCAGTATGATCAGTTCATGAAAGAAAATAAGATCAGCACAAACCAGCAGGCAATTGGAATGGTAAAACGTGTTGGTACAAATATTAAAGGAGCAGTTGAAAAGTATATGGCTCAGAATAATCTGTCCGAAAATCTCAAAGGATATAACTGGGAGTTTAACCTGGTTGAAGATGAACAGGCAAATGCATGGTGTATGCCGGGAGGCAAAGTTGTTTTTTATACAGGCATACTTCCAATCACACAGGATGAAACGGGAATTGCAGTAGTACTGGGACACGAAATTGCTCATGCAATAGCTGAACATGGAAATGAGAGAATGAGCCAGCAATTATTGCAGCAAGCTGGTGCTGTCGGCTTAATGGTGGCAATGAAAGATGAGCCGGCAGAAACCCAGGCAATATGGCTCAGTGTTTACGGTGTAGGATCGACTGTGGCAGTTATGCTTCCATACAGCAGAACTCATGAAAGCGAAGCTGACCAGCTTGGATTAATTTTTATGGCAATGGCTGGTTACAATCCAAACTCGGCTGTGGATTTCTGGCAACGGATGGCAGCAAAAGGCGGTGATTCTCCGCCTGAATTTCTGAGCACTCACCCGTCGTATGAAACCAGAATAAACGACATTAAAAAATGGCTTCCAGATGCTATGAAGTATTATAATAAATAGAAATAAAATGTTCATAGTTATTGTTGAAGTTCAATAATTATAAGAACTCATCCCTTTTAATTCCCCTTCTCTTATTAAGAGAAGGGGGGCAGGGGGTTGAGTTATACGTGACTTAGAAAGTTTTAGACTAAGCAAAAATATTATTGAAAATTATGAGTTAAATGAATGAATAAATTTGTTGAGAGGAAAGTTTCCGGTTTAACAGTAAAGATTGACAGAGACAGCTGTATTGCTTCCAAAAACTGTATTAATGCTGCACCTGATTTTTTTGAATTCGATGATGAGAGAATCTGCGCATTTAGAGAACTTAAGAACGGAATAGAAAAAGAAAAAATAATTGAAGCTTGCTCGGTTTGTCCGGTTAGTGCACTTTATGTTTTTGATGAGGGTGGGAAACAATTAGTTCCATAAATATTTTTAAATTCAAAGAGTAACAAATGAAAATAATATTATTGATTCTGGTTTTTATTTTTAATGTGGTTTTGTTATGGGGACAAAATACAAATCCAAATTACGATTCAACCTTAGCTAAGTCATTAGGCGCTGATGATTATGGGATGAAAAAATTTGTGCTGGTTATTCTTAAATCAGGCACCAACAAAACTACCGACAAATCCTTTATTGATAGCTGCTTTAGAGGACATATGAATAACATCGGTCGGCTGGTAAATTTGGAAAAACTTATCGTGGCTGGACCGATCGGGAAAAACGATAATTCATACCGCGGTATTTTTATTCTTAATGTTGCCACATTAAAAGAAGCAGCTGAATTGCTTCAAACTGATCCGGCGATAAAAGAAGAGCTTTTGGAAGCTGAAATGTATAATTGGTATGGATCAGCAGCGCTAACTGAATATCTTAAAGCCTCGGATAAAATCTGGAAAATAAAACCTTAGAGATAATATCTATTGATACTCATCCCAGCTTTTAACACCAGGATCGCTCATCTGGAATTTCTGCAAGGCTTTGATGAATCTCTTCGTTGCCTGAACATTTGGGAAGAACGCGATATTCAGTTCCGGGACATTTATACTATCTATTTTGTTTTTTGAATTTAAACTAAGGTAAAATTTGCATTCATAATTTGGACGAAGGCAATTATTTTGTATTTTTGCCCTTGTAATTAAATCAAAGGTAAAATTTGCCCTCATTTATGATGCAGAAAAATGAAATTTAATCCATTAAAACCATATAACACTCTACCTGAATTAGCTCCAAATACTAATATCGAGACAAAAGAGATTCTTAAAAAAACAATTTCTGCTAGCAGAGCGTTATCAGAGTTAAAGGGAGCAATAACAAATCTCCCTAATCCATTATTATTCATTGATACCATAAGCTTACAGGAAGCTCAGGCTAGTTCGGCTATTGAAAATATAGTAACAACTCAGGATGCACTTTTCCAGGCAACAGTAGGCGATAAGAAAATTGAAGACATAGCGACCAAAGAAGTTATTCATTATAAAGATGCTTTATGGTTCGGAATAGAACAAATGGAGAAAAAGCCAATTCTGACCACTAACCTTTTTATTTCAATAATGAGAATCATAAAAGAAAACCGGTCAGGTATCAGAAACCTACCGGGGACTCAACTGAAAAACCCCGTTACAGGTGAAATAATTTATACTCCACCTGAAGGAGAAAACATAATCAGAGAGAAATTAAAATCTTTAGAGCATTTCATAAACACAGATGACAACATTGACCCGTTGATTAAAATGGCATTAATGCACTATCAGTTTGAAGCTATACACCCGTTCTTCGATGGGAATGGAAGAACCGGCAGAATAATCTTACTCCTATATCTGAAACTTTGTGTTCTTATCGATTTACCTGCATTGTATTTGAGCAGTTACATTTTAAAGAACAAGAATGAATATTATATAAACCTTAGAAATGTCACTGAGAAGAATGATTGGGAAAGCTGGATATTGTATATGCTTGATATGATTGAAGTAACAGCAAAGCAAGGAAGGAACAGGATTGAAATTATTGAAAAATTAATGAACGAAATGGGAGCAGAGATTCTTAAGAAACTACCAAGGATTTATTCGAAAGATTTACTTGAAATATTATTTCGGCTCCCTTACACGAAAAGAAATTTTCTTGAAAGTGCGGGATTAGGCAACATAAAAACATCAGGCAATTATTTGAAAAGTTTGGAGGATGCAGGTTTCTTAAAAAGTGTACCGGTTGGTAAAGAGAAATTGTATCTTAATATTAAACTGATGGAGCTATTAAAAAAATAATAGCCGACGACTAAATTAGTTCTAATTATAATACGGAAAACAAAATGCCTGCTACTGATATTCATCCCAGCTTTTAACGGGTAGATTATCCGTTGTGAATTGTTTTAAAGCTTTTATAAATCTCTTAGTTGCCTGAACATTCGTAAATAATGGAATGTTAAGATCAACAGCTTTCCTTCTTATAATATAATCACTGTCAAGCTCAACTTTCTCTGCTGTTTTCGGAATGTTGATCACCATATCAATTTTCCCTTCGCTGAGGTAGGTGAGAATACCCGGTTCAATATTATCAAAAGGACGGTAAAGCACTTCCACATCAATTCCATTTTCTTTATAAAAATCTGATGTACCTTTCGTCCCGTAAAATTTCAATCCCATATTTTTTAAAGTGAAAAGCTGTTCAAGAAGCTCAGCTTTGTTTTTTGGTGTTCCTGTAGATAAAAGAACAGCTTTCTGCGGAATCTTTTGTCCTGTGGATAAAACACTTTTTAGAAATGCCTCATTAAAATCATCGCCAAGACAAGCCACTTCTCCTGTTGAAGACATTTCAACACCTGTAACAGGATCAGATCCTTTTAATCGTGTGAAAGAAAATTGCGACGCTTTCACTCCGACATAATCAAGATCGAAAGAAGATTTATCAATCTTCGCAACCTTTTCACCAAGCATTAGTCTGGTGGCGATATCAATAAAATTTATCTTCAAGGTTTTTGAAACGAACGGAAAGCTTCGAGATGCACGGAGGTTACACTCAATTACTTTCACTTCATTATCTTTCGCAATAAACTGGATGTTGAATGGACCTGTTATTTCAAACTCGTTAGCAATTTTTTTTGTAATGGTTTTCACTCTTCGCATTGTTTCGAGATAAGTTCTTTGCGGTGGAAGAACAATTGTTGCATCACCCGAATGAACTCCTGCATTTTCCACGTGCTCGGCAATAGCATAACAAAAAAGTTCACCATTATCTGCAACAGCATCAATTTCAATTTCTTTTGCTTCCGTAATAAACTTACTGATCACGACCGGGTGCTCTTTATTCAGTTCAGTCGCCTTCTTTAAATAAGCTTCAAGTTCATCTTCAGTTAATACGATGCTCATCGCTGCACCGCTCAGCACATAGCTTGGTCTGATCAAAACAGGATAACCTACCTTGGCTGAAAACTTTTTGGCATCAGAGAGTGTTGTAACTTCATTCCATTCCGGCTGATCAATCTCGAGCTTGTCGAGAATCAGAGAAAACTTATGTCGGCTCTCCGCATTATCAATTCTTATCGGAGATGTTCCGAGAATTTTCATCCCCGCATTGTGCAGTTTCATCGCAAGATTATTCGGCACCTGTCCGCCCATTGAAACAATTATTCCTTCAAAATTTTCTTTATCATAAATATCAAGAATTCTTTCCAGCGTTAATTCTTCAAAATAAAGTTTGTCGCAGATATCATAATCGGTGCTGACGGTTTCAGGATTGCAATTAATCATAATTGATTTTCTGCCATTATGATTCACAGCGTTGACGGTCGTCACGCAGCACCAGTCAAACTCAACTGATGAACCTATCCTGTATGCACCGCTGCCAAGAACCACAATTTGATTTCTCTGCTTCAGCTCAATATCATCTTCAGCGCCATGATAAGTCAGGTAGAGATAATTTGTTTGTGCCGGATATTCTGCTGCGAGTGTATCTATCTGCTTAACAACCGGAATGACATTTAAATTAATTCTTTTATCTCTTACAATTTGCGGATCTGAATTTGCGAGAATTGCAATCTGCTTATCTGAAAATCCGTTTTGCTTTGCTTCCCTCATTGAATGATAATCAATTTTATTAAAGTCATTTTTCTTCAGATGAATTTCAGTATCGATTATGTTTTTCATCTTATGTAAAAACCAGGGAGTGATTTTTGTCAGCTGATGAATCTGATCAACCGAATATCCACTTTGAAATGCTAATGCAATTGCAAATATTCTTTTATCGGATGGTTGTGCAAGTTCTTTATCAAGATCATCGAACTTTAAATTGTTGCAGACAAATCCCTCCAATCCGACATCCAGCATTCTTATAGCTTTCTGAAGAACTTCTTCAAAACTTCTGCCGAGAGCCATTACCTCACCAACGGATTTCATTTCTGAACCAAGCAAAGTGCTCACCTGCTGGAATTTCTGAAGATCCCATCGTGGAAATTTCAGCGCGACATAATCAAGTGCAGGTTCAAAGCAAGCAGAAGTTTCCTGAGTGATATTATTTTCAATTTCATTCAAAGCATAACCGAGTGCAAGTTTCGTTGCAATAAAAGCAAGCGGATAGCCTGTGGCTTTGGAAGCAAGTGCGGAACTTCGGCTTAATCTCGCATTCACTTCAATTATCCGGTAATCACCGGAGTTTGGATCAAGTGCATATTGAATATTGCATTCACCTATTATACCGAGATGTCTGATCAGTTTTATCCCGATCGATCTCAGCTTAAAATTTTCCTGCGCAGTTAATGTTTGAACAGGAGCGATAACGACACTATCACCGGTGTGAATTCCCATCGGGTCAACATTTTCCATTGAGCAGATTGTGATACAATTATCGTACTGATCACGGACAATTTCATACTCAACTTCTTTCCAGCCGTATAACGATTCTTCAATCAAAATCTGTTTTGTAAATCGGAATGCTTTGTTTACTTTTTCAATAAGCTCATCTTTATTATTAACTATTCCGGAACCAAGTCCTCCTAATGCATAAGCAATCCTGACCATAACAGGGAAACCGATTTTTTCTGCAGCCGAAATAGCTTCGCTAACATTTTTAGCCGTTATACTTTTCGCGACTTTCAATCCTATCTCTGTACATTTGTTTGAAAAGAGCAGACGGTCTTCGGTGTCTTTTATTGATTCGACCGGTGTGCCGAGAACTTTGATATCCTGTTTATCAAGAATTCCTTTATCAAATAATTCGACTCCAACATTAAGAGCTGTTTGGCCTCCGAACTGAAGCAGTATGCTATCAGGTTTTTCTTTTTCAATAACTCTTTCGATAAATTCAGCCGTGAGAGGGAGGAAGTAAACTTTATCAGCAAAGTTTTCTGAAGTTTGGATTGTTGCAATATTCGGATTTACAAGCACTGAAGTAATTCCATCTTCTTTGAGCGCTTTAATTGCTTGTGAACCGGAATAATCAAATTCACCTGCCTG
>DATDOL010000228.1:0-2076 GCA_035293265.1 Ignavibacteriaceae bacterium
CCGGTAATAAAACTTTTCTATTATTGTCCAAAATATAACTATCATTATTGATAAAATTAAACATAATCACTTTTGTGCTTTGATTTACCAATGACTGCAAAGTTGAGGTGGGCATTTCTTTTGAAACTAGTACTGCTCCGAATAATTTATTGGCTTCTTCTTTATTGAGTATTTTACCCTGTGAATATACATTTATGCTCATCAAGGCAACAACAGAAAATGCAAATAATAACTTTTTCATTTTTTTCTCCTTTTTTTTATTCTAAGATATTATTACGGCATAATAAAAGAAATACGTACTTATACGTATTTTTATTGGAACAATTCTGCGGGTGGAATTTGAAAAAGTGATAAATTGTTAAATTTTGCAAAGAATTATTTCTCTTCAAAAAAAGATATACGTACTTATACGTATGGTCATTTGGAGGATTTCTGTGATTGGATTGAAAAATTGGAAAATTTTAAGGTTTTATCTTGAATTTTTTCTTTAAGACAAAATGAATACGTATATATACGTATGGTTACATAGGTGGGTGTTGATGATAGGATTGAAAAATTAACAAAATTCATAGGTTTTGCTTGGACTTATTTCTTTATAACAAAATGAATGCGTAATTATTTATGCGGTCGCATAATGTCTTGCACGATGTGGAATTTGAAAGATTGAAGAAATATTATGTGTGATTAAGAATATTTTTTTTAAAGGCAGCATACGATATGGCATATTTTATTAATTCAGGAAACGAATTGAGCTTTAATTTCTGCATAATGTGTGTTCTGTGGGTATCAATAGTTCTTTTGGCGCTGTATAATTTATCAGCTATTTCATCGCTGGTTAATCCATCAGCGATCAATAAAAGGATTTCTACTTCTTTGCTCGATAGGCGTGCTACGTCTTCAAAACCGGTAGAATACATATGGCTTTCATATTCAGTGATGAGTTTCTCGATTTGTTCATCGGAATATTCCTGACCAAAATACATTTTACCATCATATACAAGTTCGATAGCGTGAAGCAATTCCTGCTTGGTAACATTTTTATGTATTAATCCTGATCCACCGGATTTTATGCAATGATATATATAATCCTCACCGCCGTACATTGATAAATAAATAACTCTAATGCGGGGATCCTTATCGGAAAGAATGCTCACAGCTTCAAATCCCGATAACTCAGGCATGGAAATATCTGTTATGACCAAATCCGGCTTGAGCTTGAAATATTTATAAATCAGATCTTTACCGTCATTTGCTTCACCAAGTATCCTGATTTTTTCCTCGTGGAGAAGAAGACTGATAATTCCTTTACGGAACAATTCGTGGTCATCTGCAATTAGTATTTTGATTATATGTGTTAACATAACTTGTTATTCCTGATTAAACGGGATTTCAGCGATGATCGTCAATCCATTTGTTTCAGAAGAATCAATTTTTAATTTACCCCCGAATCCTTCCGTTCGTTCTTTCATATTCAGCAGTCCAAACCCGCCATTGTTATCCTCAATTTTTTTACCATTAATTATTCCGCATCCATTATCTGTTATAATTGTCCTTAAAATTTCTTTATCCCGCATTAGTATAACACTAAACTCACTAGCACCTGAGTGCTTCACAATGTTAGTAAGTGCCTCCTGGATAAGTCTGTAAAAATAAATTTCTAATTTTTTATCTAACCTCTGATTCAGCTCAATAATCTGGACGCTTCCCGGAATTCCGCTTTTTTTTGTGACGTTGTTGCATAAAGTTCTCAATGCGGGTTCAAGCCCCATTTCATCAAGCATCTTTGGCTTAAGATCATAAATTATTCTCCTTAATTCTTCTGTAGTATTTTCAAGCTGGGACTTAATCGGCCGAAGCATGGCATTAATATTTTCAGCGGATTCATCAGAGATTTCCCTTAGTCCCAATTGAACAAAGTATAAATCCTGGACAATACCGTCGTGCAATTCGTGAGCTATCCTAAACCTTTCTTCATCAATCTGGTTCTGAAGATAAGCTGATAGCTGCTTCAATTTAATTTCAAGATTTTTTATTCCCGATATATCACGAAGATAGAACTGAGCAATACCAAGATCA
>DATDOL010000229.1:0-2939 GCA_035293265.1 Ignavibacteriaceae bacterium
AGAACTGAATCTCTGAAATCTCTTGCTGATAAATATGATGGTTTTATTTTTGATTTAGACGGTACGATATACCGTGGAAGCCACATTATTCCAAATGCCGATAAAACCATAAATCATCTTAAAGAACTCGGAAAGAAAATAATTTATGTTTCCAATAAAACCACCGGGAGTGTCAACGATTATTATTTGTTTCTTAAAAATAACGGGTTGAACATTGAAGAGGATGAGATTATCAACTCGACTGTTGTTATTAAAAAATATTTAACAGAAAACTTTAAAAGCTCCAGGTTTTTTGCTGTCGGCGAGAAAGTATTCATTAATGAACTGCAGCAGGCAGGTTTGCAGTATTCTGAAAATACAAATGAAATAGATATCCTTTTAGTAACTCTGGACCGAACAATAACTTATGAAAAGCTGGAAACAGCAGCACGTGCATTAGAGAACGGTGCAAAGTTTTTTGCTGCAAACATAGATGATACCTGCCCTGTTGATGTGGGCGAAGTAATCGATGCAGGCTCAACAATTTCTGCTCTGGAAAAAAGAACTCACCGAAAATTGGAACTTCACTTCGGAAAACCTTCAGAATTTATGTTTGAAGAAGTAAAAAGCCGGTTGAATCTCGATCTCTCAAAAGTTTTGCTGATCGGCGACAGACTGCAAACAGACATTGCGATGGGAAATAAATTCGGAGTTGATACGGCACTTGTAAACACAGGTGTAAAATTCTTTCCAAATGGAACGCCGGATATAACCCCTACCTGTAGTATCAATTCTGTTTTTGATTTATTAAATCAGAAAATCTAAGTTTAGTTCGTAAATACCCCCAACCTTTTCTCAACAACCTGAGTCTAATTCAACAGTTTACAGAAAGGACTAAATGGAGCTGGATGATACTAACCTGATACTTCAAGCGCAAAAAGGAAATGAAAGCGCTTTTGAAGAGCTTGTATACTGCTACGACCGAAGCGTCCTTTCCATTGCTTTAAAGTATACGCGTGATGAGGATGATGCCAAAGATCTGTACCAGGAAGTGTTTATCAGAGTTTACCGCGGATTGAAAAATTTCAGGTTCGAAAGCGAGTTCTCAACATGGATTTACAGGATTACGACAAATGTATGTCTTTCATACAAAAGCAAGAGTAAAGAAAACCTGAGAGTTTCAATTGATAATGATTATGATGAAGAAGAAAAAGAATTCAGTTCCACACAGGAATTAATTTATGATGGATCTTCCCCGGAAGAAATTACATCAGAGGCTGATATAAAAGACATTGTGGATGAAGCAGTGGAATCACTTTCTCCAAAACAAAAAATGACTTTTATTCTTAAACATTATGAAGGTTATAAAATAAGAGAGATAGCAGAAATGCTTAATTGTAAAGAAGGTACGGTTAAAAAATATCTATTCGATGCAATAAAAAATCTTAGAAAAAAGCTCAGCCCGGTTTATGCATAATAATTCGAAACGATTTAATAATAATTTTGATGTCACACTGAGCTTGTCGAAGTGTGACTAAATAAAGAAGTAAGAACTATTGTTGTATCAAGTCAGTCTTCGACAGGCTCAGACTGACAAGTTTAGATATATGAATCAGTCTTTTGTCACAACTTAATAAGATTTGCGGAGCAAATAATGAAACACAACGAATATAAACAATTGCTTCAGCTTTCATTGTTCGGTGAATTGAAAGCAGAAGAGCAGTCAACTCTCAAAGAACATTTGGACAATTGTGATGAATGCCGAAGAGAATTGGAAGATCAGAAAAATCTGATGGAAATAATTTCAACAAGAAAAAAAGTCAATGTGGATGATAAAATTTTATCCGCAGCCAGGTATCAGTTAAGAGGCGCATTAAGAGCAGAAAAAGTTCATAAAAACACTTTTGGAAACTTAACAGAAAATCTTTATCAGCTCTTTGCAACTCCATTAAGATTTGCAGTTGCCAGTACAATGATTTTAGCCTTGGGCATTTTGATTGGAAGTTTTTTCTTTGGAAGAACACAAACAGATGTGGTTGATCAGACACAAAATAATAATCAATTCGCTTCAATTGATAATCATGAAGTTAGCATAACAAACTTGCGCTTTATTGATTCAGACCCATCCGACGGCGAAGTTGAATTCACATTCGAAGTATCAAAGCCAGTCAGGTTAAAAGGAAAAGTTAACGATCCCAAAATTCAGAGCGTACTGACTTATGCAATGCTTAATGAACAAAATCCCGGGTCAAGACTTAATTCAATAAATGCGATGGATACAGAAATGCCGTTTAAGAATGATACTGAAGTTAAAGATGCTTTAATAACCGTTGTGATGACGGATAACAATCCCGGAGTTAGAAGAGAAGCATTGAAGCTGATGAAGAAATTTCCTTATAATGAATCATTCAAGCAGACTTTGCTTTATGTTATCACAAACGACACAAGTTCAGGTTTAAGGATTGAAGCATTAAATTCATTGATTGATGCAGGTAGACAAGGTTATAAACTGAATCAGGACGAATTAAATTTATTTAAACAAAGATTACAACAGGACGAAAATAACTATATGCAATTACGTGCAAAAACAATTCTACAGGAGTACAACTAAAATGAAAAATTCAATAATTCGATTTATGATAGTAATATTTTCTGTGTTCATCTGTTCATCTCTTCTTTCCGGTTCACCGGTAGATAAAGAAGTTTCATTTAAAGTTCAGAAAGGTGATTTTCTTGAAGTAAGTATTATGCAGGGAAATATTACAGTCAGTACCTGGGATAAAGGAGAAATAAAAATTATTGCAAGAAATATTGATGAGGATGAAACTAATCTTTTAACAATGGAGCAAAAATCCAGCAAGGTGGAAGTTAGATTTAAAGGTGAAAATTCAAACAGATTTCTGCTGGAGTTAACCATACCCGCTGAATTAAATATTGATTTCAGCACAGGCGGCGGCAAT
>DATDOL010000230.1:0-6292 GCA_035293265.1 Ignavibacteriaceae bacterium
TTTCTCCGATAAAAAATTTCTTTTCGGCTGAAGATTATCACCAGGATTATTATGAGAACAATCCAAACCAGGGCTATTGTGCTTTTGTTATTGCCCCAAAGCTTGAAAAGTTTAAAAAAGTTTTTAAGGATAAGCTGAAGAAATCAGATTGAATCTCAGTTAAATTTTTAAAATAAAAAACCCCCGGATATACCGGGGGCAGAATTAATATATAAAAAACTTTTACTCTTCTTCGTCTCTGACCATCGGTAGAGTGGACATCCTTACAATATCAATTAGAGCAGCAATCCTGTTATCTATCTGAAAGAATTTCCCAACTATAGGTGCCGGCAGAACCGCAAGCATCTTATCAATATATTCTTTTTGCAGTTCAACGCCCCTTAGCTTCAAATTATTAATTACTTTGTTGTTGTTCAAGAACCGCATTTACGTGTTCTTGATCTAAGCCATACCAATTCCCAGTCGCAGCATCAATAATTATCGGGATTAAACCACCTAGTATATCTAAAACAAACCATCCAGCCCCAACTGAATTATTAAGCAAAACTCATCTGGAGCGCAAAGTCTCAATCTTATGAGCCGACAAACACCGGCGAAGTTATCAAAACCGTAAGCAGTAATGTTGTGAGCGAATTAATTATGCAAGGATATATTAAGTAACCTTTGTTCCTTTGATTGAACTGGTTTATTTAATACAGCCGGATTCTGTATAAGATTAATAAATGATGATCTGCAAAAAATTGAATTAAGAATCGATGTTGATTTTGTAAAAGGAGTCAGCGAGTTTGATTTTATGATGGCTTTCTAAATCATTTGTTTTTAATAATGCGATCAATACTATTCACATTCTCTCATCGAAAAAAACTTTAACTATTTTCTATCCGTTCTTTATTAGATAATATTTAATATTTTACTTCTTAAATTTGCCTGGTAGTTTATACAGAGCTTTTAATTTAATTTGAGGATAATATGAATAACAATATTCTAAAACATACAATTGCTCTTATCACAATGATTGTCCTGGCTAGTTCATCAACCTTTGCTCAAACAGGAACAATTCAGTGGCTGCAATTAGCAGACGATGCTCCGGATAAAATTCCGGGCAGAAACGGTTCAGCACCTACTTTCGAGGAAGTTGGCATCCCTGTTTATCCCGGGTCATATCTGACTTCTGTTTATCCAGTATCTGCTTCCAGCGAACCTGATAGCAATGAGACACCGTTGCCCACAATTATTCTTGTGACAAGTGATGAACAGGAAAAAGTGAAGAAATTTTACCAGGAGAGGTTAAAAGAATCTGATGGATGGTATTCATCTGAGGAATACAGTGTTTTTGTGAAAGGGGAATTATCTGATGCGCTTTCCAGAACTGTCCCCGGCGTTGCTATCAGAGAAGAAACCGGGGAGAGTTATGATTTAAGCGGGGCTGATCCAAAGATTAAAGCATCGCTTAAAACACGAATCAAAATATTATATGAGCTTAAAAAATAGTTTTTAAAAAAAAGAATCGGTATAAAAAAGATAATTATACCGGTTCAGTAAAAATTAATTGAGAGGGTGGTTTTTAAGATTAAAATCTTAAAGTTAAGCTGGCAACGATGCTCTGACTGATTATTGTCTGATAGATTTCCTGAACGCTGGAGCCATAATCTTCACTTACCTGATCCCAGAATCCATAAACATAAGCCGCATTAAATTCCATCGCTCCATCACCTGATCTGATCCCTGCACCGGCTGTTAAATATATTCTGTCAAATTCCTGGGGTGTATCAGCAATCGGGTAAGGGATATACATTGCGCCGGCTCTTGCACTCAACCCGGTAAATGGTAATCTGAATTCTGCACCTGCTTTTGCATTAAAAGTTTGAGTGTAGGTATCAATGATCTTTTTATTCAATGCTGATCTCTGCGGCACATCAAGTCCGTCAGAAAATTTCATCTGCGTGTAATCAATGTATGTGATTTCTGCAGTCCCGGTAATAATCCAAAGATTAACATCTGCTGCAACTGTAAATTCGTATGGCGATTGTATTGTGAATTTATTTTCAATTACTGTGTCAATTTCTGCTGTAAAACTTGTTGCGAACTGACTATTGCCGCTGAAGTAGTGATTTTCAGTTACTGAAGTTATAGTCGGTGTTTTAACAGACCCCCCAATAGCTATAAAGTTGAAGAATCTGTAAACCACTCCTATCCTTAAGTCGAATCCGTTAAATGACCAATCATCAATATCATTAATATAGAAAGATTGAAAGCCTGCAGTTAATGGATCGTCTGTAATAGTACGTAAAGTATCGTGATAGAAATTTTGAGAATTCGATTCGGTGAATTCGCCGTCACGCAAATAATTTCCAACATTATAATTTACACTTGCACCGAAGAAAATATTATAAGCAAGCTCATAAGCGATACCAAATGACCAATGATTTACTCCTCCCTCTTCAAGCACGTAACCTTCCTGGTTAAGATTCCCATTGAATATTGTTCTGTCGCCAAGATATTCGTTGCTGTTAGGATCAAAAACAGGATAACTTAAAAGCAATTCTTTTGGAATATAATTGTTTATCGAAGTAAGATCCTGGATAAGTGAAGTATTGGTTGAATTAAACCCGGAAAATTTTAATACTCGGTTAAAATCTTTCGATCTATTATAACCCAAAGAGATAACGAAGTTATTTGCGGCGGTATCGCTCACAAGAGGAATGACAATGCCAGCCTGGTTGAGAACAGTTTCGGTTCTTTTAGTAAAGAACGAATCATTAAGAAAAGTTGCGTCATTATTATACAAATTTGTTGCAGCTGAAGTGTTAATGGTAAATTTTCTTGCTAATCCCAAGGTTGCAGGATTGAGCAGCGTTGCAGTATAAGTATCATTAATAACTGAATGAGCATTTCCCATGCTTAATGCACGAGCGTCATAAATTTGTCCGCTTACAGATAAACGAAATGCATCGGCTATTTTGGGATTAAAATAGTCTTGTGCTTTGCTATCATTGGAGAAGAAAAATTGTAAAAGAACAGTCACTGCAACAAGGAGTGATTTTTTGAACATTACTGAATCCGGTTTATGAATAAGAACAATTAACTTAATTATAAAGATAAATTGAAATAACAACAGGTAAAACGGTAAAAAAATACGGCTTGAATACTACCCGAATTTGATAGTTTTAGCTTAGATGTAAAGGGAGATTATTAATTTTCTTTATTATCAAGCAAAGCTTGTGAAGCCTTGAATACTTCCAATACAGCCGGGATTGAGCAATCACTTTCATAAACCACTTTATGTATAGGGTTTTGAGATTGATACCTGAATGGGGGAGTCAAGAAAAAAATTCCAACCGAAGGCACTTCACATACAATAGCAATATTCCTGATGCTTGTATCGTTTGAGACAACCAGCCTGGCCCCCTTTACAAAAGAAATAAGATCTTCCACACTTGAAATTAAATCAAGAGGGAAAACATTCTGTACGGTTTTTAGTTTATCGATTATGCTGTCAATTGATTCCCAATCCTTAACCCCTTTTAAAATCAAATGATCATGATCCGGAAAACTTTCAGACATTAGCTTAATTAATTCTGCAAAGTTTTCTGCCGGCCAGCATTTGTCTGGTATTGATGCACTTGTGAAGTAAAGCACGTAAGGTTTTTCGCGAATGTTAGGTTCGCCGGGCGTATTAAATTTTAAAGGATAGCTGATCTTTAACCCAAAAGGTTTTAAAAGACTTAACATATCATCTGCTTCAAAATTCACATCTGAGCGAGGGACGGTAATATCATAAAACAAATGTCTGTAAGGAACCCTGTAAGGAAATCCAATTTTTAGTTTTGCTTTATTCAATTTACACAGCCATATAGAACGGCTTGTTGTTGCAAGATCAAATATTAAATCGTGATCTCCAAGTTCCTTTGAGCTTCGAACCAGGTGAGCAATATTATTTTTGTTTTTGTCATTAAGAGATATAGTATGCAGAACGTCTATTAAATCTGATGGGACGCCGCGGGTATAATTGCTTACAACGCTTAAAGTGATTTTTGCATTGGGAAATAATTTCTTTGCTTCAATGAGGAAATTTCTTGTCAATATCATATCCCCCAAAGCAGCGTGTCTTATCACGGCAATACTCTTAACATTTTCAATAGAAAGTTTTTGGAGCTGTTCTTTCCCTTTATTAGAAATCCAGACGCCCTTCAGCTTCCAGTGATTCATTATTCAGATATAATTGATTACACAAGAGTTATTTGATGAACAAAGTTAAACACGCAAATGCATAGTAACAATCTGCGTTGAAGAATGAAAACTAAAACAGCAGGTTGATTCAGGAAAGCAAGCCCCTTAATGGAATCGAATAAACAGGTTCCTCCTTTAAGGTTTCTTTTTTTAATATTTCATTCGAAGCATGCATTGCGGAGGTTGTTGCAGCCTCCATCAGCATACAGGGATTTTCAAGCTTTACCCAATCACCGGCAAGAAAGAGATTTTCAACTTGAGTTTTCACCTGCGGGCGGTTCTTGAAAAGGTTTGTATGGAATGCTGTGAAGTCATCCTTTACCTGCAAATATTCGTATCTGATTTTGTATTCTTTTATTTCAGGAAAGTATTTTTCAAATTCTATTAAAAATTGATTTCTTATTTCAGTTTCAGGAAAATCGTCCGGCAATGCATAACTGTGAAGCTCAAAAATTCCGCCACTGTTTTTCTTTACCCATTCTTCGCTTGATTTTTCCATTCGGTGGTATACTGTAACGGAGTCCAGTATTTTCAATGCATCTGTGAAAATAAAGAAAGGCACTCCTTGTCTGATATCTTTATCAATCCAGATTCGCAAAACAGAATAACGCTGGGATTGTTTCAGGTTTGTCATTTGATTGAAGAAGTGTGGATGCTCATTCTTAAAGTATTCTGAGTTTTGAATGATGCTTTTTGTTCCTTTCACATCAGCACCAATGATCGCATAGTCAAATCTTTCATTATTGATTATGAAACCATCTCCATCTTTTACAAACGAATGGATTTTAGAATCAAGCGAAATGAAAGCCTTATATTTGTTCAAGTAATTCTTGGCTGGCTTCCAGAGAGTAGCCTCAAAATCATCATTCAGAACGTCGTAAATCAATCCAAGATCATTACTTAAAAAATAAGAATGAAAACTTTTAATCAGCTCTGCCATCGAGATATACTGCGGCTCAGCGAAAAATGCTCTTGAAAAAGTTGTAAACATTAATCTCATTTCCGGTGGAAGCTTGACTTCATCTGCAAACTCTTTGAACGAAACATTATCGTACTTTTCAAACGTTTTCTCCCGGCTGTAGCTAAGCAGGGAAATCATCTTTCTGAAACCGGGATTGGTCAAAGCATCTTTGTAGGAATAGATTCCTGTCCTTGCCATACTTAAGATATTTAAAACCGGAACGGTGCTTATATCTTTAAATCCGAATTTGCCATAATCCTTTGTAAGTATTAAATAGTCGCTTATCGGAATAAGATATTTAAATGCATCAATTTTCTTCAGAAGGTTACGGAGATTGTAATACTGTCTGAAGAAAGCGTGAAAGCCGTGTTCAACAAAGGTTGAAAAGCCATCATCAAACTTAACCGGCCAGGAACCAACCTTTCCGCCGAGATATTTTTCTTTTTCAAAAATTTTAACTTCAAATCCGCGTTCGGCAAGAAAGATTGCTGCAGAAACGCCAGCTAAACCTCCACCAATAATTCCAACTTTTTTTTCTTTCGAAAGATTCAAAGGCAAAGAAGAATCAACATTGTTAAGCTGAATCTTATAGCCACCAAGTCTTCTCTCGATTCGCTTTGCTATAATTGATTTGATGCCCATAATTACTGCAATGATTTTTGTGCAATGAACGTATGAAGAATTGGTTTTCTCCAGCTTCCAAGCGGAGTATGATTTTCATTTTCAAAGCCGGCTTTCTTTAACAGATCAGTGAACTCATCAGGAGAAAGAAAGGTCTCGACACTTTTAATCAGGTACCGGAAAATTTTTGTTGATCCGGTTGTTAACCCAGCGAAAGGAATTATTAAAAAATATCCTAAATACTTCCAATAGAGTTTTGAGATAAAAGATTTATTAATTGAATATTCGTGAAAGCAAATTTTTCCTCCGGGCTTTAATTTGCGGTACAGAATTTTAATGCACTTTTCAAAGTCCGTCATATTCCTGATTCCGTAAGCCATAAAAATGGCATCGAGACTATTATCATTCAAATCAAGATTCATAACATCCTGCTGAACGAAGGTAACTTTATCTTTTCCAAATTTCGGAGACAGCTTTTCT
>DATDOL010000231.1:0-28024 GCA_035293265.1 Ignavibacteriaceae bacterium
TCATTTTTCTCTTTGGCATTAACAGCAAACCAGGCATCAGACTCATTTCCTCCGGAGCTTGTGAACAAATCAAACCATAGATCAACTAATCTATTTTCGTTCTCTTCATTCACTTCCTGCTCGAACCAAATTGCTGCCTGAGAGTGTTCCGGGATTCTTGTGTAATCATTTCTTAAAAATGTCAAGGCATTCTGATCAAAAAACTCCAAAGCAAGTGCATCAATTTCATCAGCAAGTTTATTTTTTCTTGAATGGAAAGATTTTTCTTTTGCTGAAAATAAAAACCTGAATGCTTTCTCCTCCGAGCCAAAGAAAAGCACAGATGAAATTACGCTGAAAGGTTTTTTAAGAAGTTTCAATTTTATCCTGGTAATAATTCCAAGGGTTCCCTCCGAACCGACAAATAAATCTATGGCATCCATATTTTTTTTACAGAAATATCCCGAAGCATTTTTAGTTTCCGGCATAACATAATCGGGCAGCCGCAGCTCGTAAATTTTTTCTTCACTCTCCAAATTCAACTTTAAACCATCTGCAAATATTTTATTTCGGCTGATTGATAATTTTTCACCGGTTGGCAGAATAATATTCAGCCCGAGAACATAATTTCTTGTTGCATAATATTTAAATGTTTGAGCACCAGATGCGTTTGTTGCTACCGTTCCACCGATAAAACAATTTGTTTCGGTAGGATCCGGCGGATAGAACAAACCTGCTTCACTTACAATCTGCTGAAATTCTGAAAGCAAAACTCCCGGCTGAACGACAGCGAATTTTTCTTCTTTGTTTACTTCAACAATTTTATTCAGCTTCTCTGTTGAAATAACTATCCCACCCAACGGCACACATGCACCGGTTAAGCCAGTTCTGTTTCCTGCAACCGTAACCAGAATTTTTTTACTGTTGGCTTCTTTTAGAATTTCGATTATGTCATTTTCATTTTCAGGGAAATAAACGGCATTGCAAAATCCTTTCGTGTTTGAGGCGTCAGCTAAATAATTCTGAATTTCATCCTGGTTTGATTTAACTATCATAAGTTCTCAAAATCTTATTACTCAATTTTATATCGGGTGTATTTTTTCTGCATTTCTCTCAGCTTTAACAAAAATTCTTTCTGAACATTTAATTCCGGATAATCAGTACTGTTATTATAATTAACCGGAGTTTCTTCAAACATCTGAAAAAGTTTATCTACTGCTTCGAACATATTAATTTGTTTGAAAGATTTATCTCTTAAATAATGTATCAATTTTAATGTTTTAAAAGCATCAAACCAATTTTTTCTTTGATAAGAAAGCTGCTGTTCATCCTTACAATTCATTAATATCTTATCCCATTGCTCAGGAAAATTTTTGCTGATAAGAAATTCATACAAATGCCTGTCAGTTTTTTCGGTTTGCTCCATCAGACCAGCTGTGTTCAATGACGAGTCGGAGTTAAACAAGCTTAACCAGTTTTTTAAAACTTCGAAACTTTCAGGATTATAGAGAAGATATTTTTGCAAATTGTCTGTTTGAAAATCATCGAGTCGTTTCGCAGTTCCAAAAGGTGTTCTTACTTCACTTCTTGAAGAAGGATAGACCGTGGTTGAATACATTGTGAGCACAGGATAAAGTTTGCCGAGTTTTTGTAAAAAATAAAAATCTTCGCCTGCTTTGCGTTTATTCATTCCGCTTGTTTTAATATAAGCTGTATGATCGCAAACGATCGTTGATCCGATTGTGTTAAAAGCGAATGGAGAACCGGCATAAAGAAGTCCCGAAACATAATAGCGAAGGAATATTTCATAACAGATAATTGCCTGAGTATTGGCATTTTGTAAATCAATATTGTGCTCATAATTAATTACAGCAGAAGATAAATTATTCCTGTTAAAAGCCTGAACGACAGAAGTGAGATAATTTTTATCGACTCTGCAGTCAGCATCCAGGGAGATAAGATTTTTTTTGTCTGTGTTTGAATAATCGAAAATTCCGAGTGCAAGATCTGATCCTGTTTTTCTTGCTAAACCGACACCTCCGTTTTCATCATCGAACTCTTTTCCTGGAGAAGAAGCATCAACCAGTCCGATTTGTAAACCGGAATCAATAATCTTTATAGTAAATTCATCATCATTATTTTGTTTGCTGATTATATCTCTGAGAAGCCGGATAGTTGAATAATTATTCTCTTTATATTCTTTAATTGATGAAACGGTGTTATTGACTACGAATATTACAAGTGTTTCTTTGAAGAATTCAGAATTGTTTTCGGATAAGGACCGAATAAGAGATTTAATATTTTCAAATTCGGCTAAGGCAGGAATAACAATTGCATTATTGATTCCATCTTTCCTCGTCCATTCAAGCAGCCATTTTGAAACCGGATTTTTTTTAAGGTATGTATTAACGATATCAGGAAGAATGCTCATAAAATTTCATTTTGCTTTCAATGAAAGATAAAATTGCATCGGTGTCATCGGGATTAAACCAGAAAATTTTAACTCCCTCTCTTTCCATTTTTCTAAACCAGGTCATCTGTCGTTTTGCAAAATTATGAATTGCACTGTTCAGTTTCTGGAACATATCATTATAATTTAACTGACCATTAATGTACTTGCTGATATACCTGTATTCAAGACCGAAGTAATCTAATTTTTGCTGAGATATTCCGCTGTCAAGTAAACTTTTCACCTCGTCGATCATTCCGCTGCTTAACCGCTGTTTGAGTCTTCCGGTAATTTTCTTTTTGATTAATTCTCTGTTCAAATCAGTACCGATGATAAGTGAATTAATTTTCTTCACTGAATTTTTATCTTTTTTATTTGCTCTTTCAATAAAAATTGCACGGATAATTCGTTCTTTGTCTTTTAAATCGGTTGTGTTATGGAGCTTTGGTTTGGTTTCGAGCAGAAGTTTTTTTAGTTCATCATTACTTAAGGTGCTAAGGTGTTCATATTCTTCTTCATTAAAATCAGATGTTGGTAAGACATAGTTTTGAAGAATTGAACTCAGATACAACCCTGTTCCTCCGACAAGCAAAGGAATTTTACTATCATTTTTTATTTTGCTAAATGCATCGTAAAAATCACCTGAAAATCTGAATAAATCATATTCATCTTCAGGGTCAACAATATCGATAAGATGATATTTTATATTTCTTCTAGTAAACTCGTTAAGGTCTTTTCCTGTACCAATATCCATTTTTCTGTAAACCTGTCTTGAATCCGCAGATATGATTTCACAATTAAATTTTTCGCTGATAACTGCAGCAATTTTGGTTTTACCTGAAGCTGTCGGCCCAAGAATCGTAATTAGATCAAAATGCATATTGTGTTTTAACTACCTGAAGAAATGAGAAGGGAATAATTATCAGACTTCAATCGTAGAAATTTTCAGGTTAATCAAAAAGGTTGTTCCTTCACTCTTTTTACTTTCAAATGAAATCTGTCCTGAGTGTGACTCGATTATTTTCTTTGCAATTGTAAGTCCGTAACTGTCCAGAGTTTCAGCTGTCATGTCGTTTGGCTGTTTGAAGAACCTGCTTTGCAATTCTTCATCTATTCCTTTGCCTTCATCTTTAATATTAAGTTGAATATTATCGTCAACCTTGTCGGTACTAAAATAAATTCGCCCGTCCTTTTTTGAATTATTGCATGCAAATTTTATAATCTGGAAGATGGCGGTATAAAATTTTCCACGGTCAATTTTGACCACAGCACCCGTCCCGATTTTTTTGTAGAGTTTCACTTCACGCGAATCGCAATATTCTGATAACAATTCTAAAATATCATCAATCAACTCGTTAAACTGAACATCCCTCATTTCTAAATTCAAATCTTTATCAGTGCTGCTGAATATAGATTTGATTATATCTCCGACAGAGTAAACCTGTTTCTGAAGCATTCGTAAAACTTCATCAAGTTCCGGAGGTAATTTTTTATCACTTAAGAGTTCAATATAGCTGTTGATAATTTTTATGGGCGGATTGATATCATTTAAAATAAGATTTTCAATTATTCTTTCTGATGAGAGTTGTTGAGTGTTCAATAATTCTTCAAGTTCGATTGACTTTCCAAGTGCACTTTCAATAAGTTTTGAAAGCATATTGAGATTGGCAATGTCATAATCATCGTATCTTTTAATTTCTCTCGCTAATTGTATTACAGCGATTGTATCACCGGCGTCACTAATTACAGGAAAATACAATATTCTTTTCAGACCTGAATTTCCGGGTTGGTCTATTTTTAGATTGAACCTCGAATCTTCGGTTGGTCTTTCGAAGTTGATAATTTTTTTCTGCAAAGCACAGGTGCCGGTCATCCCATCAGGCAGCTTGTATAGTTCCTGCGCAGGCTTATCTCCATCAAAAACAAATTTATGAATTTCCGATCGCTGCTCATCAACAAGACAAAGCTCAACGCTTTCGGATATTGTTAAATCTTTGATCGCTTTTGAAATAGATTGGATCGTTTGGATTAATGTAATGCCGCTGTTCATCACCTGGATACTTGCAAACACTTTTCTAATGTTCTCGCGGTCAAAAATCTTGTCATTTATCTTTTCATCCGGCTTCGATATTTGTTCGGGTTCTTCAATTTCCGGAGGTTCAATTTCTGTTTTATCAGGAATTTTTTGTTTAACCTGAGGTTTTTTAGTAGTCAGTTCTGTGAATTTCCAGTTCTTGAAATCTTCTTTAGTCTCTACCGATTCCTTCTTCAAATTTTCATCTTTTTCCTTAGTCTTTATTTCAGGTTTTGGTACTTCGGGTGGTGCAGTTTCAGGAATATCCGGAGTGAAAGGTATTGAATATTCTTCTTCAGGTTCTTTTTCCTCGATAACGGATGTTGATTTTCGAATCGCCTGGAAGCTAATTGGTTTAGAATTTTTTGCGATATCAACAATCCTTCTGGCACCAAAAGTAGATTCCGGAATCTTGGATTCACCATATTTATGAATATTTGATTTAACAGCAGGATATTTTGCTATTAATCCCATCACTATCGTTTTATCAATTTTATAAATGAGACTGGATCTGTGAGCAACAGCTGAAGAAATGCGACGGGTTCCTTCCAGCATTTCTTTTTCACCGAAGAAATCATTCATTATTTTACTGCTGACATGAGTAAAGCCGGAGTATTTTATTTTTATTTCACCCTTCAGAAGAATATAAACCTGGCTGGATTCCTCACCGGTCTGGTAAATTAAATCACCTTCGCTAACTTCAACAAAGTCCTTTGGGTTAAAAATAGCTGCAATAACTGTTTCTCTTATACCGGAGAAAAACCTGTTAACTTTTATTCCATCGACGTCCCTGTTTTGCGGCATATTATTATTTTATATTAGAATCGTGTTTTCTTTATTAAATAAAATTACGCTTAATCAATCAGAATGACAAAGACTAAGCGATAGTGTATTTTTACTCATCAAAAATTACGAATAATATTTTAAATTTGAATCCAATTTTATAGGTCTGCATCTTATTTAATGGAAGAAAACGAACTGATTAAAAGAGCTAAAACAGGAGACAGAAAAGCATTAGCAGAGCTTGTCGGGAGGTATGAGCAGACAATTTATAATTTTGCTTTTAAGATTTGCAGACATACGGATAAAGCAGAGCATATAATGCAGGAAACTTTTTACAGCATGATAAAATCACTGCATCAGTTTGATGGGAAATCAAAATTATCAACCTGGCTTTACAGAATAGTTTCCAACCACTGCCTGATGCTTGCACGGAAACAAAAGGGTAATAGTTTTGTTTCTCTCAATGACGATGATGAGAGCTTATATACAGAAAGATATACTGCGGACTGGAGCAGTATTCCATACAAAGAAACTGAAAATGAAGAACTGAAAAAAATTCTTGATGATTCGATCCAAAAACTTGCACCTGATTATAGGTCAGTATTTTTACTTAGAGATGTTGAAGGTTTTTCAACAGAGGAAACTGCACAGATAACCGAACTATCGGTTCCTGCTGTTAAATCTAGATTGCACAGAGCAAGAGCTTTTTTAAGAAAGGAACTTGACAAGGCGTTTTTAAAATGATAGAAAAAGTCACATGTAAAGAAGTAATGCAGCACATCTGCGAAAACCTTGGCGAGCAGCTGAACTCAGAGAAATGTGCGGAAATAAAAAATCATCTGGAGAATTGCACGCACTGCAAGGAATATTTTAAATCAGTTGAAATTACAATTGAATGTTTCAAAAAATACAATGTTGAATTACCAAAAGATGCTCACCGGAGGTTAATGGATTTTTTAAATCTGAATGAAGAATAAGTGCTTGATAAAAAAATCTAAGCTGAAACAATTATAAAAGGGAGATAATCAATGCCATTGTTTGAATATAGATGTTCTGAATGCAAAGCAAAATTTGAAGTCCTGCATAAGTCATCTGTAAACCAGGAAGATGTTTTTTGTCCTGTGTGCAACTCATCAAAAAATAAAAAACTTTTCTCCTCATTTAGTACTTCTGTTGGAAACTCCAGTGCTGAAGGTTTTAATAACTGTGCAAGCGGCAATTGCAGCATTCCGGAAAATTCTTTCGGTGGCGGCTGCTCAAACGGAATGTGTGGATTGAATTAATAATCTTTTTTTACAGGTTAGGCTTTTGCAAAAGCTTTTTATTCCATTGGTTTCGATCTTTCTTTTTATTAGGGCTTGTATTCAGAATAGCTCTGAGAATTCAATAACCATCCCGGCCTTAAAAGAAAAGTTTTTTTCAGATTCAAGTATAATTATTCTTGATGTTAGAACATCCGAAGAATTGAACGGCACTCCTGGAAAATTGGATGAAGTAATTAACATCCCGGTTCAGGGGCTTGAAAGGCGGTTACCAGAACTTGAAAAATATAAGGGAAGAGAGATCGCTTTAAACTGCACAACTGGAAGAAGGTCTGCCAATGCTACTGATAATTTGATTCAGAATGGTTTTGATGGTAAGAATATTCTCGGTGGAATGGTTGAACACAAATCTACAGAGTAATTTAATTTAGAATAAAAACCAATTAAAAGTTACATTTAATCTAAATGTCCTTTTTATCTCCTCTCTGCTTTTTTCCTGGCTTACAAATCTATAAACTCTCCTTCTGGTGATTCAAAGATTTTTTTAGATTTTAATTTCCCGGAAGTACCTTAGATGTCAGTTTGATGCATACTTTAAACCAGACATCATCTGCTTGACACGAAATGGAATAACATTGTGAATGAGACAAAAAAAAATCAGGGCCCACTTTCTTAACTGAGGATGCAATATTCCAGTTATACGAAAAAAATAAGTGGTGTTTTGAAACATTATTGTGTATATACATGTTGAAATGAATAAAATCAGAATTAATATATATATTCTTTTCATTTTTGTGCTAACTTTTCAGCTCTACGCACAAGACAATCTAAAAGAATCTTTGGTAAAAAGATCTGAGTTCATCAAAGGTGTTGATCTTTCTGTCCTGCTTGAGATTGAAGAGCATGGGGGAATCTTCAAAGAGAATAGCATTCCAAAAGATGCGTTACAGATATTTAAAGATCACGGTATAAACTTCATTCGCTTAAGACTCTGGCATACACCAGCTAATGGATATGATAATCTTAACAGAACCCTGTTAATGGCAAGTCGGATAAAAACGCTAGGCTTAAAGTT
The DNA here is from genome assembly GCA_035293265.1 of Ignavibacteriaceae bacterium. Lineage (GTDB taxonomy): Bacteria > Bacteroidota > Ignavibacteria > Ignavibacteriales > Ignavibacteriaceae > DATDOL01. The sequence goes on from DATDOL010000231.1 coordinate 7,623, forward strand.
CCTACTAGATTTACATTATTCTGATACCTGGGCTGATCCTGGTCAACAAACAAAACCTACTGCATGGCAAAACTTATCCTTTCAATCTTTGAAAGACAGTATTTATCAATATACGCATAGTGTTATCACCGCATTAAAAAATCAAAATACACTCCCTGACATTGTTCAAATCGGCAATGAAATTACTTGCGGAATGTTATGGAATGACGGTCGCGTTTGTGATCAATTCAATACTCCTCAACAATGGGTTCAACTCGCTGAATTAATCAATGAAGGGATTAGTGGTGTAAGTGAAAGCTTAGATCCCGGTGATAGTATTAAAATTATGATCCATATCGATCGCGGAGGAGATAACAGTGGTAGCCAATGGTTTTTTGACCATCTGATTACACTAAATGTTGATTTCGATATTATTGGTTTATCCTACTATCCTTGGTGGCAAGGCACCCTGAGTGAATTGGAATTCAATACAGATGATCTAGCTCAACGCTATGATAAAGAAATTATTCTTGTGGAAACAGCATATCCGTGGACATTGGACTGGTATGATAATACTCATAATATTGTTGGAGACCCCAGCCAACTTCTTCCTGGATATCCAGCAACTGTAGAGGGACAGACAGGTTTTCTTAGTGATTTAATAGAACTTGTTAGGAATATTCCGGATGATAAGGGATCAGGATTGTTTTACTGGGCTCCGGAGTGGATATCTGTTCCCACATTAGGTTCACCATGGGAAAATGTAACACTTTTCGATTTCACAGGAGAGCTTTTAAATTCAATTTCTGTTTTTGATTCAATCCCTTCAGGAATACAGCCACCGGAATTAATATCTGATTCGTTCAACTTATATCAAAACTACCCGAATCCCTTTAATTCCAAAACAATAATAAATTTTTCAGTTCCTAAAGAAAGCTTTATTACATTAAAAGTATTTGACATACTTGGTAATGAAATTACTACATTAGTCAATGAAGAAAAACCATTTGGAAATTTTTATGTTGAATTTGATGGAAATGATCTGCCAAGTGGAGTTTATTTTTATAGAATGCAAACTGGAAATTTCACAGGTATAAAGAAGCTTATTTTAATGAGGTAGCATTAAAATAAAATTTTATGAACAAGCAAACCGAAATTTAGAATTTATCTCAAATGGTTGCAGCTATGGGATTTATTTCAATTAACGGGATAGATATTAAATTACATTTTTGTAATTTTTAATTTATAAAATTGGTATTAAAATATAGTGTCTCGTTAATAGTGGCAGATTTAAAAACAAAATGTTAATTTGTTTACAATGTAGCTGCACGAATTCCATGAGGCAGCTGCATCAAAAAACTTAAGTATATTAATTTTTTGAGAAAATATTATGCTGAAAAGAAAATTATCAATTTATGAGTCGAAGATCCACAAGTGCATCATATTAAGTATTTCTGTGTTTGTACTGGTATCCTTCCATTCCTATTCGCAAACCCATCAGGATTGGAGCTACAATCGCATCATCTATGAAGTGAACGTACGTCAATATACTCAGTCCGGTACATTCGCTGAGTTTGCAACTCATCTTGATAGGCTGAAAGACCTTGGAGCAGGTATTTTGTGGTTTATGCCTATTCATCCAATAGGATTATTAAACCGGCTGGGCACTCTTGGAAGTTATTACTCGGTTAAGGACTACTATGGCGTCAATTCTGAATTCGGAACTCTTGATGATTTTAAAGCGCTCGTCGATTCGGTTCATGCGAAAGGTATGTACGTATTAATTGACTGGGTTGGAAATCATACTTCGTGGGATAATTCGTTAACTGTTACTCATCCAGAATGGTACATTACTGATGGACAGGGAAATTTCGTCCCTCCGCCAGGTACAAACTGGTCTGATGTGATTCAATTGGATTTTAGCCAGCAGGGATTAAGAGATTACATGATCGATGTAATGAAGTTCTGGATTAACGAAGCTGAAATTGATGGTTTCCGTTGTGACGCTGTTAGTTTTATGCCGATTGATTTCTGGACCGAAGCCATAACAGAATTAAAAAGTTTAAAGCCTGAAATCCTTATGCTTGCCGAGGATGACGGAACGCAATATCAGGCTTCTGGTTTTGATATGACGTATGCATGGGGTTATCATGGTTTTGGAAGCGGGATCTTGAATAATATTGTTGCCGGAACGAATAATGCAAACAATTTAAACAGTTATGTTAATATTGAAAACACATACTTTTCCTCAAGTCATTACAGGACGTATTTTACTTCAAATCATGATGAAAATTCATGGTACGGAACGGTTTTCGAGCAATTTGGTTCTGCTGCAGAAATTTTTGCAGTTTTAACTTCAACATTCAGAAGTATGCCTCTTTTATATAGTGGTGAAGAAGCGGGACTGGATCACCGGCTATTATTTTTTGATAAAGATGAAATAAACTGGCAGCCTCATCCGTTTACAAATATTTATACGTCATTATTCAATCTGAAAAAAGATAATAAAGCACTTTGGAACGGAACAAACGGAGGGCAGTTACAACGTGTATTAACAACTAATAATCCATCCATATTTGCTTTTATAAGAGAGAAAGAAAATTGTAAAGTGTTTGAAATATTTAATGTAACTAATCAGGAGAAAACATTTACACTGGAAGGTACATTATATACGGGAAGTTATAGAGATGCATTTACAAATGACTCTGCTTACTTTAGTGAAAATACAACAATAACTCTCCCTCCGTGGGGTTACAGAGTGTATGAATTTGGGAGCGGAATTATTTTGGAGCAAAGTGATGAAACAATATCTAATGAATATACTCTTTCACAGAATTATCCCAATCCGTTTAATCCGCAAACAAAGATAAAATACTCAATTCCGCAATCAAGCAAAGTATTAATAAAAGTATTTGATGTTCTTGGAAAGGAAATCAAAACTTTAGTCGATGAATATAAAAACGCCGGAATTCACGACTTATATTTTAATGCAGACAATTTACCGAGCGGAGTATATTTTTATAAAATGGTTAGTGGAAGTTTCTCAGAAACAAATAAAATGATATTGTTAAGATGAGAATCCGATATGGTTGTTTTTCAACTTAAACAACTCTCGCAAATGCGGGATAAACTTTTAATGTAAAGCGCAAATAATTATCTGTGTTAAAATAAGATTTGCAATTTTTAAATGCTTTTATAAATTCATTTTATAAAATAGTATGTCCTGCCTCATACAAATATTAATTAATGAAAACAATTCGGCATATTATCAGTTTCATAATTAAACACTTTAATTTTGCAAACTTAATAAATATGTTTACAGGAATCTTTTATGAAATATGCATTCAAATGAATTTTTATGCGATTGGTATAATCTTTTTGTAATATGTACTATAAGCAGCTAAGTAAATGAAAATAAGCATACTATTTATAATTATTTCTTCTTGTCTTTCAATCTTCACATATCCACAGCAGGGTGATAACCGGATTTTAGCCACGGTAGGAAGTCATGGTATAACTTTGTCAGAATTTAATGAGAGATATTCTCACTACCTTTTTTCAACAGGAGCAAAAGATAATATCGTAGTGAGAAAAGCTATCCTCAATAATATTATAAATGAGATACTTCTCTATTATTACGACTACAATGAAAAAATTCTGAATGATCCCGAGTACATAAAAGAGTTGGAAGTAACAAGGATACGAACTATTCTTGCATATCTGAAAGATCGGGAAATATATGCTAAAATAAATGTTAATGAAGAAGAAATCAGGGAAGCATTTCAAAGAGTAAATGAGAAAATAGCCGCTCGTCATTTATTTGCTAAAACAGAAGAAGAAGCTAATAACCTTTTTGAGCTGGTAAAAATTGGAGTAGATTTCGGATTACTTGCGAAACAAGTTTTTACCGACTCGGTGCTACAAAATAATGGTGGTTATCTTGGTTATTTTACATGGGGAGATATGGACCCAGCGTTTGAAGATGTAGCATATTCTCTAAAAGTTGGTGAAATATCAGAACCTGTAAAAACGGAATACGGATATAGTATTATTAAATTAGAAGACAAGATTACAACTCCTCTTTTAACGGAATCCGAATTCCAAAATAAAAAATCTCATTTGGAAAACGTTATTAAAATGAGGAAGAAGGAACCGAGTGAAAAAGAATATATTAATAGTATTTTTGACAAATCTAAATTGACATTCAGCGATGAGATTATTAAAAAAATTTCAGTAAATTTAAATAGTAAAAAAGAAATAGAGTTAGGTGACTATAAGAATCAATCACAAGAATGTGCAAGTTACAGGGATAGAGTTTACAGCCAGGCGGAGATTGAACAAAGATTATCTGATTTACCATTTTATCAGAGCACCAGAATAAATTCAATTGAAAGCTTGCAAGCAGCGATTGAAGGAATGTTAATTAAAGATACTCTTTACAATATTGCAATTAGTAAAGGTTTTGATACGACTATGGTAGTTCTGGAAAAGATTGAAAAATATAATATGAGTACATTCCTACGGTTTAAAAAAGATGAAATAATTAGTGAAGCTAACCTTCCTGATTCCGTTGTCTTCAAGTATTATAAAGATAACATTAGTTCTTTTTCAACAGAGCCGGAGCTGAATCTCCAGGAGATTCTTGTTAATAGCGAGGATATGGCTAATAGCATAATTAAATTGTTAAATGAAGGCAGTGATTTTGGCGAGTTGGCGAAAAAATATTCTTTGAGAAAATGGTCTGCTGAGAATTATGGAATAATGGGGTACGCACCTGTTTCCAAATTTGGCAGTTACAAGAATTTGTTTTGGAATTCTCAGTCAGGTGAAATTATTGGCCCATTAAAAATCGAAGGTATTTACGGCATTTTTAGACTACTTGGAAAAGAAGAAAGTAAACCAATAGATTTCAATGTTATAGAAGGAGAAGTATCAAAAGCAAGTCAGCTTGAAAATCAAACAGAAATTTTGCAAGATTATTTAAATAAGATTCGTAGTAAAGTAAATATTAGTATCAATAAAAATATGCTTGGTTCTGATGAGATTGTCGAGTGAATTTATTAAAGGATAATTAATAAAACTGACTATAGGAGTAAGGAGCAGGATATGAAAAAAATCTTACTTGTTTATCTAACTGTTTTTAGTTGCTCGTTGAGTTTTACTTTTGCCGGAACCACCGGGAAAATTGCTGGAAAGGTAACCGACAAAACTACGGGAGAACCACTACCCTTTGTTAATATAATTATAGTGGGAACAAATTTAGGGGCTGCCACAGATATTGATGGAAACTATGTTATCCTTAACATTTCTCCCGGGAAGTATAGTGTAAAAGCACAATACATCGGTTACCAGCCTGTCCTGGTCGAGAATGTCTCGGTTTCTATTGATCTAACTACATCAGTTGATTTCACATTATCAGAATCTGCAGTTGAATTAGAAGAGGTTGTTGTTCAGGGAAAACAGGATCTTGTCAAAAAAGATGTTACATCCAGCCAATCTCTAATAAGTGCCGAACAAATTGAAGTTTTACCTGTTGCTGAGTTTGATGATGTACTTCAACTTCAAGCGGGAGTAACCAGAGATGCCGCTGGTGATTTTCATATTAGAGGCGGTAGAACAAGTGAAGTTGCCTATTGGGTAAATGGTGTTTCGATTACTGATGGTTATGACAATAGTCGGGGTATTCAGATTGATAATTATAGTGTTCAGGAATTACAGGTAATCAGCGGAACTTTTAATGCTGAATACGGCAATGCAATGTCCGGTATAGTAAACACCGTTACAAAAGAAGGAAGTAGGGATTATCACGGAAATATTTTACTCTATGCTGGCGATCATGCGAGCGATTTTACTGAATATTTTCCTCACATAGATGAAATAAATTTGATTTCGAATTATAATTTTCAGGGCAGCCTGAGTGGACCGGTTCCTTTTACAAACAACATACTTACTTTTTTTGTTAATGGAAGATATATATACGATGAAGGATATCTGTTTGGTGAAAGAAGATATAATCCTAATGGCGTAATAGCTGATAGAGAAGTTGTTCCGATGAATTGGAGTGAGAATATATATGGACAAGGAAACATTAGCTTTTCACCAATTCAGGAAATAAAGATACTGTTAGAAGGGTTATATTCTGATGTTGATTATAGGGATTACAATCACGAATACAGATGGAATCCTGATGGTGATGTAAACAAATATGCAAGAAGTTACAACCTTACAGCAACCATTACTCATATGCTTTCTTCATCATCATTTTACGATATAAAAGGCAGTTACTTCTTTAAAGATTTCAATGAATATCTATATGAGGATCCAATTGATTCACGTTACCTCCACCCCGATTCTTTAATCCGACCCGATACTTATTCTTTCAGAACTAAAGGTACGAATCTGCACAGGTTTTTTAGAGAAACAAATACTTATTTTGGAAGGATTGACTTTACCAGCCAGGTAACACAAGAACATTTAGTGAAATTAGGAGTAGAGTTGAAATCACACACACTGAATTTTGATGACTACACTCTTGAACCTAAAAGAGAAAATGGTGTACCTGTTGAACCATTTCAACCTTCAATTCCTGATGAGACACAAACCAATCGTTATTTATATGATGCTACTCCGTTCGAGACATCAGCTTATGTTCAGGACAAAATCGAGTTTGAAAGTGTTATAATTAATTTTGGTCTAAGATTAGATTATTTTGATTCTCAGGGAAAAGTATTAGTCGATGTAACTGATCCGAATATCTATGCACCGCTTCATTCACCATCGTATTTTGGACTAAATCTGCCCGATGATTCATGGACTGAAGAAGATATACTGAAATATAATAGTTATTTAGAACCATATTTTTATAAAGATGCAGCTGAGAAAGTACAACTTAGCCCCCGGTTTGGTATTGCATACCCAACAAGTGCAACTGGTGTAGTTCATTTTTCATATGGGCATTTCCTTCAAACTCCACCATTCCAATATTTATTCCAAAACGGGCCATATAAAGTTCCAAATTCGGGAATAAACATTGGCGTTTTTGGAAATCCGAACCTTGAACCTCAAAAAACTGTAATGTATGAATTAGGATTCAGACAGGAATTTTCAGATGATTATTTGATTGATGTAACTGGTTTTTACAGAGATATCAGGGATTGGATTCAGGCAGGTCCTGTTATTGAGACCCTGAACCTAGTTACCTATTCGATATTCACAAACAAAGACTATGCAAACGTAAAAGGTATAACTTTAACTTTGAACAAAAGATTTTCGAATTATTTTTCGTTTGATATTAATTATACTTATCAGGTTGCTGAAGGAAGCAATTCAACTCCCGAAGAAGAATTCGACGCTGTATCGGGAAATGCTGAACCAAGTCTATTTTTAATCCCTATGGATTGGGATCAAAATCATTTGCTCAATGCTTCGCTCTATACCGGATTTGATAATTGGGGAATTAGCCTCTTGGCACGATATGGAACAGGTTTGCCATATACACCAACTGTTACGCAGTATACTGCAGATAGAGGCATTACTTCGGGATTAGTACAAAACAGTCGTAGAATTCCCAGCCAATTCGCACTTGATTTAAAAGTCGATAAAACTTTTAATTTTGGTGGAGTTAACATTAATGCATTTTTAAGAATATTTAATCTGCTCGATAATAGGAATCCTATAAGAGTGTTTGGCGATACAGGACAACCTGACTTTACTACTGAAACACAAAATATTGGAGAAAATTCACAAAGACCGAATACACCTGAAGAATATGTGAAATACCCAGATCACTACGGTGAACCAAGAAATGTACAATTTGGAATTGAAATTTCATTTTAATGGTAAACGATTACCGGAGGATTTTAATGTTCAATACAATTAAAAATACAGTTTTATTTCTCTTCGCAATTATATTCCTTACGACGTCTTTATATGCACAATATATTCCCAGCGATGAAAGAGGAAACGTATCGAAAAGAAGAAAAGCACAGATGGAAGGAAACCAGATAAGGACAACCGTTTTCAATTATGGAATGACTGGCAGAGAAGGTGCTGTTCCTATAACCGAGCAAACACCTTATGAATGGCCAAAAAATACTGGTCAGGTCTATCTGGCGGTAGCAGGAATAATGGTGGGTGCCGAAGTTGTTGATGATCTGGGCGAGATCAAGCATATTGTTTCCAGGTGTCATTATTTACAATCACCTCAAGGGCAAACCTGGAATTTTGAACCAGTGCCGGGATACTTTAATGAAAGAAATCCAGAAGGATTTGCTACCGACGTAGACCCAACAACCTGGCCTGATTTCTGGCCGGATAAAATGAGTGATGAAAATGATCCGGGATGGCCGGGAAAATGGAATGGCTATTTTGGGAAAGATAAATTTAATGCTGATCAGGAGTTGTATTTTCATGCATCAGATAATAACTACGACAGATACACCAATTATTTTCCTGATACTACAGATCTATCAAGGAAAGGATTAGGTCTTATACTTGATGTAAGAGTAATGGCATGGAATCAGATACTTGTACAGGACGCTTTATATCTTTTATTCAAAATAAAAAACGATGGTACAGAACCTTTAAACAAAGTAGGTATCACTATTTTATGGGCTGATTTTGTGGGTGGAGAGGGACTAGAAAATTTATCTGAGTTTGACCTTAAAAATGATATTGCATGGTCAAGGAATTCTAATAATCTGTCACCCGATCCTGCGTTTGGTGGAGGTCCGGTTGGAATAGTCGGTGGAACATTTCTTGAAACCCCCGGGATTGCAATTGACAGAATTGATAATGATGATGACAGTCCCGAAATAGGACCAAGAGTTACAGCAGAAATGTTGGTTGGGGAAAGTGATGACAACATTCCAAGAAACGATCCACGCAGAACTGATGGTATTGATAATAACGGAAACGGATTAATTGATGAAAATAAAACTCATATTTTATTTCAGGATCAAGTGGGTGTTACTTATGCCGATAGAATTGGTCAATCATTAGACCCTGCATGGCTTATAGAACATCCTCGTTTTCACCGTGAAGAAAACAATCCATTGGTTACCCAGGAAATGGTAGATCAATCAGCAGGCGACCAATGGAACAGATGGCCACCAAATCCGGAAACTGATCCAGTTCAGAATGGTGCAGTTCATTTAATTATGGTCGAGAGTGATGATATAGCAATGCCATATAAAGATAATATTGATAATGATAATAACGGTGAAGATGGAAATCCTACCATTACTCAAGCTATGATTGATATGGCTTCGAATGATACTTATAATAGGTTTAAAGTAAATGACAATATTATTCTTTATAATGTTAGTCAGTCTACTCTGGGTACGAAGTATGCCGATGGTATTGACAACGATGACAATGGTGCTATTGATGAAAATATAGATGAAGGAATTGATGCGATGGTTGATGAAGCAAGAAATGATGGAATTGATAATGATGGTGATTGGGATCCTATAACCGATGATGTTGGTTTAGATGGTGTGACTGATACTGGAGATCCTGGCGAAGGAGATGGCAAACCAACTTCAGGTGCGCGGTTTGGTTTACCCGGCGAACCAGGTATCGATGTGACTGATGTATCCGAGACTGATCAAATTGGTATAACCGGATCATTTTACGAACCATCTTCCGTCTGGATTGATACATACACAGATGAATTTATTTGGGAAAATTTTTTAGTTCCCGGCAGATATTTTGATCCTGCGCTCACAGAGGAAGGTGATTATAATTTATATGTTTCTTCAGGTTTATTTCCGCTACAGCCCGGCCAAACCGAACCAATTTCGATGGCTATTATTTTAGCGAATGGACCCGTACAAGATCCCGATGGACAAATAAGAAAAGAAGCTGTACTTCAGAAAAAAGAGTATGCACAACAAACTTATAATAATGATTATCAATTTGCCAATGCACCGTATACACCGAAACTAACAGCCGTCCCGGGAGATAATCAAGTAACCTTGTATTGGGATGCCGAAGCTGAACAATCATTTGATGCTTATGTAGATAATATAGGCGGGAATGGTTACGATTTCGAAGGGTATAGAATCTATAGAGCTTCAGATCCAGCATTTCTGGATTCAAAAGTGATAACCAATGCGCAGGGTTCTCCTACTTACTTGCTGCCAATTGCGCAATTTGATTTGGAAGACGGAATAATGGGTTATGATTCTTTGGGATTCGAAGGCGTTCATTTTAATCTTGGGGATGATACCGGATTGCAGCATTCCTGGGTAGATACGGATGCAAAAAACGGATTTACTTATTATTACGCTATTACATCCTATGATTTTGGTTATAATTCTGGAGGAATAACTCCTTCTGAGTGTAGTATTAATATTTCATTAAAGTCTGATGGTAGTGTAAAAAGTATTGGAAAGAATGTTGCTGTACTTTCTCCGGAAGCTCCTTCCGGAGGATATACTTCACCAACTTTAGGTGACATCGATTTAATAGAAGGGTATACAACCAGTAAAGTTTCTTATGACATTATTGATCCGAATGAAATTAAGGACGGCCATATTTATTATATCACTTTTGAAGATACTATTAAAGTAGGAACAGAAGATACTCTCACAACGAAGAACTTTTCCCTTCATGATTCTACTGCTAATTTTACTGTGATTGATAGGAGTACTGAATTTACTACAGAAGATGAAGGGCAGATTGTGGATGGATTTAAATTATCATTTGTAAGTGATAACAAAATTGAATTAGATACAACTCTTTCCAGATGGAGCGATCCTGACGTAACACCATTTATTTTAGAAAAATTTGTCTCTCCAAGACCAACTGAACCAAAGGGACAAAAAAAACCGAATGATTATAGGATTGATTTCGGTGATGTGGGATTTGGTACATCTACCGATTTTGTTTTTTTCGGAGTTGTATATCAATCAATGCCTGTCAATTTTAGCGTCTACAACGTAAGTGAAGATAAATATATTAATTTTGCTTTCCTCGAATTTGATCATAGTGGTCCTTTTGCGAATGGTTGGTTTTCATCTAATGGAGGCTCATTAGCTGATCGTATTGTCTTCCTTGAAACCAAAGATAACGATACAACATTATCGCCAACATGGTGGTTTTACCTGCAGAGAGTAGATACAAGTGTAGCACAGCTTGTATTCCCCGAACCCGGTGATACGGCGATAATATCTGTTAAAAAACCGTTCCTCTCTTCGGACATATTTAGATTTGTCTCAAAGAAAGGTTACACCGATATCGATCAGGCAAAGGAAGATCTTGAAAAAATAAAAGTTGTTCCCAATCCTTATCTGGCAAATGCATTGTGGGAACAAAAGAACCCGTATTCCAGTGGTCGTGGTCCCCGTTCAATTCATTTTACTCATTTACCTAGTCAATGTACGATTAGAATTTTTACTGTCAGTGGTGAACTTGTTCAAGAAATTCAACATGAAACTAATCTTATGGATGGAAGTGCTGAATGGGACTTGTTAACTAAGGACAATCTCTCGGCTTCTTATGGTGTTTACATCTATCATGTAGATGCTCCAGGAATTGGTACAAAAGTCGGAAAATTTGCAATAATAAAATGATTAACTCCCGGTAAGGTCGGGTAAAATTAATCAAGGAGATTTATAAAATATGAAAAAATTTTTACTTGTTATTGCTATTCTCTTTCCTCTGCTGCAGTGCATTGGATTTAGCCAGGTTACTAAAACCGGAACTACAGCGGCGAAATTTTTAAGTGTAGGAATTGGTCCCCGTGCAAATGCAATGGGTGGCGCTTTTACAGCTATTGTGAATGATGCATCAGCTCTCTATTGGAATCCTGCAGGCGCAGCAGACTTAACTCAAAACGAGGCAATGTTTACTTATACAAGTCTCTTTAAAGACCTCAATATAAATTTGAATTATTTTGCATTAGTTATTCCTGCTGAAGACTTAGGAAGTTTCGGAGTAAGTGTTACTGCATTAGACTACGGAGATATGGACGTAACAACTGAATTTTATCCTGAAGGAACGGGAGAAAAGTTCTCAGCTTCCAGTTATGCGTTTGGACTTTCTTATGCCAGGAATATTACGGAATGGTTCGCTGCAGGTATAACTGTTAAATATATCACCGAAGGAATATTTAATTCTTCAGCCAATGGAGTTGCTTTTGATGTAGGCACAATGTTTAAAACCCCTTTCTTAGGAATTAAATTCGCAACCATTATTTCTAATTATGGCTCAAAGATGCAGATGACTGGCGAGGATCTTTTAATAAGATATGATGCTGATCCTAACAGCCAGGGCAATAATGAAACAGTGGATGCTTACTATAAAACAGACTATTTTGAATTGCCATTGAAATTACAAATAGGGCTTTCAAGAGATTTTGAATTCTTCGATGGACAAAAGCTAACGATTGCAGTTGATGCTACTCATCCCAATGACAATGCTGAATATGTTAATATCGGTGGTGAGTTGTCTTTTCTTGATAATTTGATTTCTTTAAGAGGAGGATACAAAGCCTTGTTTTTAGAAAATAATCAGGAAGGTTTAACGCTTGGTGCAGGATTGAATTATGTTCTGGGTGTTTTTGCTTTTGGATTTGACTACAGTTATCAGGAGTTTGAATTTTTAAGCTATACTCACAGTTTTGGTGTTTCATTTAAATTTTAATTAAGCTATGTTTAAAAACAATTTATGAACAATCAACAATCTTATTAATTAACGATAAAATTGTTTAACAACAAAAAGAAGGAGTAACTATGAAAAAAGTATTTTTACTTATTAGTTTTTTGCTAATGACCGGGGTTTTTCTTCAAGCCCAGACGGTTGATGTAACATTTCAGGTAGATATGTCAGTACCAATTGCAACAGGGGCATTCGTTCCTGGTACTAACCAGACAGAACTGCGCGGGAGTTTCGATGGTTGGGGTGCTGGTTTAGTTTTATCGGATGGGGATAATGATTCTGTTTATAATGTAGTATTGACAGGTCAAGCTCAAAGTACAGACATATTCTACAAATTTTTTCATACCGGGAATAGTGGTACTTGGGAATCAGATCCCAACAGACAAATAAATACAGGGACATCGTCAACACTTACTATTGATCCTTGTTTCTTTAACGATAAAACTCCTTACACAGGAATTACATCTGCAGTTACTTTTAGTGTGGATATGCAATTACCAGCACAGGGTACCTTTGATCCCTCAACTGATCACGTTTACATAGCCGGTAACTTTACTGATTGGCAAAATGCCGCGCTTGAGATGGATGATCCGGATGGAGATTCAATTTATACACTTACTGTTAGTGATTTCACCTCGGGAGATTTAGCGATTTACAAATTTGTTTGGAGTCCAACTACTGCAGCTGCTGGTACCTGGGAAAGCCCTGCTGAAGGTGACGATATTTTCCCACCTGATAATAATAGGATATATGGTGTTCATGATGTTAGTAACGACGTATCAAGGTGGTGGAATAATGTAAATCCAAACGTACAACTCGCTGATGGAAATATTTTCTTTGAAGTTGATATGAGTGTTGCAACAGAACTTGGCGTTTTTGATCCAGACGTTGATTCAGTTTTAATACCCGGTTCATTCAATGGTTGGAACCTTAATGATCCGGAAAAAGTTCGTATGAATCAAAATCCTGCAAACCCAAATAACTGGTTTAAAGATATTCCTTTTGTGCAAGAGATACTGAATAGCACCCAGGCTTATAAATATTTCATCAGAAATGCACCGAGTAGTCCCCCATATACCAACACCGGATGGGAAGTTCCAATTTTAGGAAGTACATCATCTGGAAATCGGGATCGACTTATAACATTTGAAGGTGACCCTGCTCAGGAAGCTCCATATAGTTATTTTGAAAATATACATACTGATTGGGTTATTCCGACTGGAACAACAGTGGTAATTAATTTTATGGTTGATATGACTAATGCTGTTAATCCTGATTCGCAAGCCGTTCCTTTTGTACCTGGAACTGATAGTGTTTTCTGGATGCCAAGGCAGCCATTCTATTATGCGGTCAATAACTTACCCTGGCCTGGAGCATTTCCAAGAATTCTCGAGTTAACAGATCCAAACAGTGATATGATTTATACAGGTACGCTCACAATTGACGGTCCTATGTTTAATGGATACTTATACAATTATGCTTATTCGAGTACTACTGGTCTTATACAGGAGGAAGAAACACAAGGTGAAATGAGAGTAAGATTTGTAGGTCAAAATGGCGGTGCAAGAGTATTTGATTCTCCGTGGGATATGCCTCTGGATATATGGAGTAATTCTCCAAAACCGGAAGAAGACCATCCGGAAGGTTGGGTTTCTGTAAAAGAAATTCCTGGAAATCCTCAAGCTTATTCGCTTGAACAGAACTTCCCGAATCCATTTAACCCTTCAACTAAAATAAGGTTCAGCGTTCCTGAACAAGGATTGGTTACTTTAAAAGTTTTCAATCTTTTGGGAGAAGAAGTAGCGACCTTATTAAACAGTGAATTAACAAATGGAACGTATGAAGTTGATTTCAAGGGTACTAGTATTAGCAGTGGTATTTACTTCTATACTCTTACCGCTAATAACTACATTGCTACCAAGAAAATGATACTGTTGAAGTAATACTGTCTGTTAACACACGGAACGATTCTTTGAGGCTCACTTGAATAAAGTGAGCCTCTTTTTTTATGAGATTTAATTAGAATGAAATACTATTTTATTGTTTGTACTTTACTCTGTAATTGCCTTTGTAGATTAACTGCTTCAGGGTAATTCGACTTTAGCAATAATGCTTTGTCAACCAACTCAAGAGCTTTTTTGTAATCATTTCTTTTCACATAAATTCCTGCGAGATTATACCATACCTGTGCGTCCTTTGCTTCGAATTCAAGACTTTCATTCAAATAGTTTTCAGCGGATTCAAGTTTGTCGTTGTAGAGATCTATAGTGCCAAGCCATTTTGCTTTGAAGGCACCTGGCTTTATATCATATCCTGATTTTAAATATTTATATGCTCTCTTATAGTCCTTTATTTGTATTAATATATTTGCTACATAATCGTAATATTCAACAATAACCGGGTATTGAGATATTAATGCATCCATTTCTTCTATGAAGGAATTTATATTTTTTCTTTCTAAAAAATATACTGCCAATTTTCTATGAGCTTCTTCCCAGGTTATTTTATCATCGAGCACTTCAGCGGCAAGAGAGTCGGCAGTATTTTCAAGATTAATTATGGTTGAGTTGGATATTTTTTTTCCTTTATCGATAAACGGCCAGTCGTTCATTAATAATTTTATTCTGAAATCAGCGATTATCGAATCTAATTTTGTAAAATGAAAATCAGTAACCGTGATACTGTCTTGCTCATCATCAGATAGAATAACTACCTCAATTGCAGGTAAGTAATTTGATTGTTTCATCTTCTCAAAAAATAATTTGCCTATTATTAGATACCCATCAAGAGTCGGGTGGAGATGATCTGTCATTAAATTGTTACCGGTGATTCCATCAGGACTTATCGATGAGAAGGTAGAATCCGCATTTACAAGTGGTAATTTGTATTCATCACTCAATGAGGTTATAACACGGTTTATTTTCTCGGGAGCTCTAAACCTTAATCCATCCAGATCTTTTGCAAATCTGAATAAGGAATCTGCAGTCTTGATGTTACCGTTACTCAGCTCCTGTTTAGCCTGCTTATAAATCTTATCGGCTCGAGGAAAATTTTCTGTTTGTATTGAGATAAAAGGAGGCTGGTCTTTAAGATTTGTAACTAAAGTTGATAATATGACAGGAACATTCTTTTCTTTTGCCATATCGAGAATGTCAAGCATATTTCCCTCGAATTGGGAAATCCCATCATTAAAAGTTTCAGTGTCAAAACCAATGTATTGGTCTTTTGCCATTCGTGACATCATTGTTCCGCTCGGTCTATCGTCATCTCCAGAAAATAATTTCATTATCCATTGAATCGTATTTCTTAAAAGTTCTACGGTTTTAAACCTGTTTAAATAAAGTAATAAGTTTACCATTTTCCTTGAGGTTCCAAGAGATTCCATCGAACCGATACCGAGAGCTCCGTAATACTCATTATGTCCCGTATAAATAAGTATTAGATCAGGTTTTTGTTCAAGCACTCCGGGAAATAAATCCCGAAGAGTATAACTATTTACTGCTGTTAAACCGATGTTAATTACTTCAATTTTTGAATTTGGATATAAAAGCTCTAATCGATCTCGTATGTATCTTGAGAAAGAACCAAGGGGAGAAAAGGGATAACCTGCAGCACTGCTTTCACCTAAAACAAATATCCGATATGCATTTGGCTTTTTCTCAGCATCAAATACATCCTGGTTGGAAAAGGGAATTCTCTGAATATCATAAAAATATCTTTTGGCAATTTCCTGGTTGAGCATCAATTTACCTTCAGTTGCTGTATCCCACTGCTCATAATTAAAACCGTATCCAAAAAATCGTAGACCAAGTTCCAGCAATACAAAGAATAAAATCGGTAGTCCAATAAGAATCACGTAAAAATAAAACGGTGTCTTTTTTTTCTTTTGAGTGTTCAAAAATTCAATTACGGCGTCTTCAGTAACACCTATTTCTTCAGCCATTTTTTTTGCAGAATGTTTCTGCTGATTTTTTACAATCCAGTTCTTTTGTTTATTAGATAACGGCATTGGTAACTAGAATACTTTCAGAATCATTACCTGGTAAGGTTCAAGCGCTAAATCAATTATTCCATTGTCATTCTGATACTCTTTCCCGGTCACCAGTTCTTCAAGTGTATCTCCACCTGGTAACAGTTTATCCAAACCTAGCTTATACTTAATAGGTTTATCCTGATTATTTAAGATTATAGTTATTTTATTATCATCGAAGGTCCGTTTATATCCTAAAATATTGTTTTCATCATCGATTAGAAAAAAGTTTATATCGCCTAAAGATAAAACGGGATTGCTGTTCCTTATATCGATTAGTTTTTTATACCACTCATAAAGTTCCTGATTATAACTTACTTCATCTTTTGGACGAGGTTTGTCAAATGGATGAGAGACTTCCATCTCATAATTCAAATCTTGCCAAACCATTGGCTTTCGGCAGTCGGGGTCATCACCTCCCCACATACCAGCTTCATCGCCGTAATAAACCATTGGTGCACCAGGTAAAGTCATTTGAATTCCAATTATGAATCGTTGAATTAACAGCTCAGAACTGTTGGGTTTTCTAACATTATAATCGGCAATTTGACCTGGGTTTGATTTATGATCATACCAATTATCAGAATTAATTATTTGAGATGGGAGACGATCAACATCGTGGCTATCCATGAGGTTTTGCAATACATAAACATTTTCTTTTGGATAATCATTAATGTAGGCTTTTATCTTGTTAACAAATTCTGTAACAGTGATCCTGTTGTCTACATCGATAACAAATTCTTTGACTGCACTGGCAAACCTGTAGTTCATAACTGCATCGAAAGCATTTTCTTGAAACCACGGTGCCGGGTTAACCATTATATTATTCGGCCAGTCTTCCCACCAAAGTTCCCCGGTTGTGTATGCTTCGGGATTGATTGCTCTTATCCAGGTTCGAAACTCCTTCCAGAATTTTATATTCACTTTCTCAGCTACGTCAAGTCGCCAGCCATCAATTCCATCAGACGGATCGCCATCCTTGTTTGGATCCATCCAGCGTTTTACAATTTCGTGAATATGTTGTTTTACTACATCAACTAAACCATTTTCATCTTCTTTGAATTCAGGAAGATCTCTCGCTCCCATCCAGTATTCATAGTCAAATTCATTCTCTTCAGTTTTCGGATCGTCCCATTTCTTAATTGTAAACCAATCCTTGTATAAAGACTTTTCCTGATTCTTTAGTATATCATGAAAAGCCCAGAATGTAGTTCCGACATGATTAAATACACCGTCAATAATTATTTTAATGTTTCTATCATGGCATTCTTTTATTAATTGCAAAAACAGAGAATCAGCACTTGTCCATTTCCACGTTTCAGGATTACCCGGATCTTCTTGTTTCCATATTTCTCTATCCAAATCAGGATTAGGACCAAAATTATTATCTATATGATGGTACATCGAAGCATCATACTTGTGCAAAGATGGAGATTCAAATATTGGATTTAAATAGATGGCAGTGATTCCAAGATCCTGGATATAATCCAATTTATTGATTATACCCTGCAAGTCGCCGCCGTACCGACGAAGTCCTGCATTCCAGTAAAAGTCGTGACCGGTTCCTATTTCCCAGGGTTGCAGTTTGTACCAATCTGAAGTCCATGGATGAATTTGCCAGTCAGCAGAAGTTGAATAGGGCCATGCACCCTTCATATCTATCGCAGCAGGATCATTTGTCTTATCGCCATTTGAAAATCTTTCAGGAAATATTTGATACCAAACGACCTTTTTTGCCCATTGCGGAACACTTTCCATTTTGTTTTGAGCTGGAACAGAATTACTAATGCCAAAAGCGAAATAAAAAATTAAAGAATAAAAAATCAATTTGGATGGAGTAGAATTTCTCATTTTTTCACCTCATTAGTTTAAAGCACAAAGTGATATTTATCATATTTTTATTTATCCAGATTAAAATTTATCAGGAAAAATTTTACTAAACCTTATAACGAAATTACTTATAAAAAAGACTTTATTCATATAGATCATACAGATTCTCTCTAATTAAGATTTGAGAAAGAAAATAGATAAATTACAAATTACCAGTTCAAATTTATTTTGAATTGATGCTTTGTTGGATTCTAAACAGTTTCTTTGCAAAGAATTATTCTGGAGGACTTTTTAAATGTTTATCCTTGGAATTTCAGCATACTACCACGACAGCGCAGCCTGCATTATTAAAGATGGAGTCATTTTGGCTGCAGCTCAGGAAGAAAGATTTTCCAGGATGAAACATGATCACCGTTTCCCCAGTCATGCAATAAATTTTTGTCTTCAATATGCAGGAATAAAAAGTTCTGATCTCAGTCTTGTTGCTTTCTACGATAAGCCATTTTTAAAGTTTGAACGGTTACTTGAAACTTACCTTTCCTTTGCACCAGTTGGCATTAAATCATTCATAAAAGCTATGCCTTTATGGATTAAAGAAAAATTATGGATGAAAGATATTATTAAAAATGAATTGGGTTACGATAGTAAAATAATTTTTCCTGAGCATCACGAATCTCACGCAGCTTCTGCATTTTTCCCTTCTCCCTTTAACGAAGCTGCTATTCTTACAATGGATGGAGTTGGTGAATGGACAACAAGCAGTTATGGTGTCGGTAAGGGAAACTCAATCGAACTTTTTGCCGACATAAAATTTCCTCACTCACTCGGGCTTCTCTATTCTGCATTTACATATTACACAGGATTTAAAGTAAACTCGGGTGAATATAAAGTGATGGGGCTTGCACCTTATGGCGAACCGAAGTATAAAAAATTAATTTATGATCACCTGATAGATGTAAAAGATGATGGTTCTTTCAGAATGAATATGGAATATTTTAATTATTGTGCCGGATTGACTATGACCAATGAAAAGTTTAATAGACTTTTCGGCGGTCCGCCTCGGGTTCCTGAAACAAATCTTTCACAAAAGGATATGGATCTTGCAAGATCTCTCCAGGACGTTACTGAAGAGATAGTGATGAAAATGGGAAATCATGTTCATAAAGAAACGGGATTAAAAAATCTTGTACTAGCTGGTGGAGTCGCTCTTAATTGCGTGGCTAATGGAAAACTTTTGAAGGAAGGCCCCTTTGAAAATATCTGGATTCAACCTGCAGCAGGAGATGCCGGAGGCGCATTGGGTGCCGCATTGATTGGTTGGTATAATTATTTTGGGAATTCACGAACAGCAGATGAAAAAACAGATTTACAATCTGGTTCTTATCTTGGTCCCGAATTTAGCGATGATGAAATTCAATCATTCATTCAGTCAAATAATCTGATTTCAAAAAAATTAGATGGGGATGAACTGATTAAGGTGGTTTCAAAACTCATAGCGGAAGAAAAAGTAATCGGTTGGTTTGATGGCAGGATGGAGTTTGGACCTCGTGCTCTTGGTGCACGTTCAATAATCGGTGATGCACGTTCGCCGAAAATGCAGGCGCTGATGAATATCAAAATAAAATTCCGTGAAGGGTTCAGACCCTTTGCGCCATCTGTTCTTTATGAAAAAGTTGGAGATTATTTTGAGATCGAAAAAGAAAGCCCGTACATGCTGCTCGTAGCAGATGTAAGAAAAGAACGAAGAATAAAAATGACCGATGAGGAACAGAATCTTTGGGGAATTGAAAAACTTAATGTAGTACGTTCTGATATTCCCGCAATTACTCATGTTGATTATTCAGCCCGGCTTCAAACAGTTCATCGGGAAACAAATCCGAGATATTATAAACTCATTGAA
>DATDOL010000232.1:0-3270 GCA_035293265.1 Ignavibacteriaceae bacterium
AGCATAAAAAGTAAAATAAATAAAGCTAGAAATACCGCTACCCAAATTTGAGGTTTTGTCATTGTGTTTAGTGGGTTTTTATTATTTTAAAATTAAACTATTACTAGTCGTTTGATTTAATTAAGTGAAATGATTCATCGCTTATCGTAAAATTGATAAATCGTTCTGCAACTTATCAAAATGCAGTATTTTTAACAATTGAATTGCCGCTCACAATTAATGTTATTCATTGTTTATCCAATTAGTTATAAACTAATCATATCGCTTAATTGATTCAAAACTTTTCTGTCAAATAGGAATTTTCAGCACCAGAGATTAAATTGGTGATAGTGGAATTTATAATCCCCTTCAATCAGGAAAATATTATTGGCTAAAGAAAATAAGTATATTCGCTCGCTTATTCAGAGCGCTCAATACGGGAATAATGCTGCACTTGAGCAGCTTTTTGAAATGAATATGGGGCGTATTTATGCGCTTTCTCTTCGCTTAATGGGGAATAAACCGGAAGCAGAAAAATTAACAGCAGCTGTCTTTGTAAGCGCCTGGAAGAATATTAAAGCTATCAGGGTTGATACGTTTTTTGCTAACTGGCTGATGAGTCTTGCAGTCTATAATGCACTCGAAGAGTTAAGAAAAAAGCACGCGGATAAAAAGAATAAAATAACAGGTAAAGCAAATAAAAACACAGAAACAGAAATTCCTGTTAAAGATCCGCTGGAAAGAGAAATATTAATGTTACCCGAAACAGAACGACTGATACTTGTATTAAATAAAATTGAAAATTATACAGTTGATGAGGTATCTGATTTGCTGAGGATAACCAATAAGGAAACGTTGACTAAAACCGAGGAGGCAGTTGGAAAAATTTTAAAGATTCTTCCCGATATTCAATCTGCCGATCAGTTGTTTAATAAACTATTAACTATTACTAAGGTACACGCACCCGATAAATCAGTTGTTGATAATATTTATAATGTCGTCCATCATCATAGATTTGAAGAAGCAGTAAAAAAGAAAGCAGCCGAAAAACCAGAAGAAGAAGTAATTGATGAAGAGGAATTAAAGAAAGAACGAGAGGAGAAGAAAAAAAGCGCAGAGTTGAAGAAGAAAGAGCGGGAAGAAAAAGACAAAGAGAAAAAAGATAAATCTGAAAACAAGAAAGAACTTAAGTTAAATGCCTCCTTTGATTTTTCCATTCTTAAAGCTTTTATTATACCGGCTGTTGTAGTTATTGGGGTTGCTGCACTGATTTTTATCTTATTTTCGGGTGATGGCGGATGGGAAGTCAGGATCAAAAACGGATCTGTTATAAGAGAATCCGAGGAGATATCTGAAAATACAACATTACCTGAAGGCAAAACTGTTTCAACAACTGCGAACTCGTATGCTTCTGTTTCAGTTCCCGGTTTTGGTGATATTAATTTGGATCCACAGACTTCTTTGCAAAGATTAAAAGAAAAAAATTCAATCAGGTTGAGCACCGGAACGATCAAAACAGTTTTTTCAAATGAAAGAGAATCATTCCAAATCGCGGTTCCTTCCGCCGTTATTTCAGATTATTATCACGGTTATTCATACAGCCTTTCACTTGATGATTTGGGAAATTCATTGCTCTCAGTTGATAAAGGTTGGTTGAGAGTCGCCGGTTTAAATAAAGAAATCATCATCGGTCTGGAGTATATGCTTGAAATCAGGAAAGACCACGGATGCAGTTTACCTTATCATTTTTCTGCATCTCCAGAGGTAATCGATCTGATAAATAATATTTCGTTCAAAGCGATGGAATCATCTATTCTTCCTTTACTGGAAATCTCAGGTCCGAATGATGCACTTACATTATGGAATCTTTTCAGAACGTCAGGCAGAGGAGTGCGTGAGATAATTTATAACAAGCTGAATTCGATTATTCCGCATCCTGATAATATTTCTAAAAATGAGCTTTTAAGTCTTGATGGAGGAAAACTGATCGTCTGGTTAAAAGAAATACAATCAAAGATGAACAAATAAATTTTATTTTTTCTTCGGCTTATACATATGTGTGCTTTGACCAAAGAAAACTTCCGCAGCTTCCATCAAAGTTTCTGAGAGAGTTGGATGTGGATGGATTGTAAGTTTCAGATCAGTTACATTCGCAGCCATTTCAATAGCCAAAACACCTTCGGCAATTAATTCTCCTGCACCGGGACCGCAAATTCCAACTCCTAAAATTCTTTGTGTTTGATTATCAACAATCAGTTTTGTAACACCATCGCTTCTGTCCAGTGTAACCGCTCTTCCGGAAGCAGCCCAGGGAAATTTTGCAACTTCCACATCCATATTTTTTTCTTTTGCTTGTAGTTCAGTTAAACCAGCCCAGGCAATTTCAGGATCAGTGAATACAACTGCAGGAATAGCTTTTGGTTCGAATGCTACTTTGTGTCCTGCTATTGCTTCAACTGCAACTCTTCCCTCGTGGGAAGCTTTGTGAGCCAACATCGGTTCACCGATAATATCTCCAATCGCATAAATATCAGGATCGTCTGTTTTTAATTGTTCATTTACTTTAATCCATCCTCTATCATCAACTTTAACTTTTGTGTTTTCCAATCCGAGTCCGGATGTATCTGGTTTCCTTCCAACAGACATAAGAACATATTCATAAGTCTCTTCAATTAATTTTCCTTCCTTGTTTTCAATCTTGACTTTCAATCCGTCATTCACTTCTGTTAGTTCGATCACTTTTGAATTCAGCATTATCTTGTCAAATTTTTCTTTTAATCTTTTTGCAAGATGAGAAACAAGGTCACGGTCTGCACCGGGCAATAGTCCATCCAGCATTTCAATAACAGAAACTTTTGAACCGAGTGCCTGGTAAACAGAACCAAGCTCCAATCCGATATAACCTCCTCCAATTACTAAAAGGGATTTTGGAATTGCTGGAAGATCAAGTGCCGTAGTTGAGTTAAGTAATCTTTTACTTTTGATATCGAGAGAAGTAATAGATGCGATTCTCGATCCGGTTGCAATAATGATTTTATCGAATTCAAGTTCTTCCTTTTTGTTATCCGTTCTTTCTATAATCAGAGTTTTTGAATTTTTAAAAGTAGCCGTCCCATGGACATAGTTTACTTTGCGAAATTTCGCAACAGTACCAACTCCGCTGGTAAGTTTATCGACAACTTTGTTTTTCCAATCACGAAGTTTATCAAGATCAATTTTTGGTTTACCGAATTCTATTCCCCAGTTTTTTGCTTCTTCAGTTTCACTTAAAAGTTTTGCAACGTGAAGTAA
>DATDOL010000233.1:0-7469 GCA_035293265.1 Ignavibacteriaceae bacterium
TGATATGGGATAAAAGCCCTGTTGATTGCATTGATTAATATACTCTTCATCGGATTTCACCGCCCGAATATTTGCAAGCGAACCTTCGTGATAGTTTCCTACTCTTATGTAAATATGCGCCGGCATATGCACGAGGTGTCCGGCACCTGGCGCAAGAAATCTCAGCCTGTCTGCGCTTGCCAATCCACGATGCGGATTTTTTGAGGCCTCCACTGCATGAATGTAAAGATGGTTGGCTCCGTGATGATCGGCTTTCTTTTCAATAACTGATTCTAGAATTGAAAGTAATTCCGGTGTCCAAGACAGTGGTGTGCCGTCCTTTAACCAATAATCCCATGGATGAAGGTCCATAACTGATTCAGCAAATATCGTTGCTGCATCCAGGTCTTCCGGATATTTGTTTACCAAGCCTCTCATAGCATCACAGTAAGCTTGGTCAAGTGACGATCTGTCTTCGAGTACTTCGCTGGAATATCTTTTTGTTAATGCCATTACAAAATCTTTTTCCTTCGGTGTTTCGTTGTCCAGCAAAGAAATGGCTTTCTGAATTGCTTCATGAGCAGTGTGAACAACAGCGGCATCCATTGGAAGATTTATATTTGGACCGAGCACATATGCCATCCCCCAGTAAGCCATTGCACAGCTGGTGTCTAATCTTGCAGCTTCTTCAAATGAACGGAATGCTTCTTCATGATTGAAACCGTATGCAAGAATAATCCCCTGGTTGAAATATTTTTGAGCCAGTTCCGAGTTTGTTGTAATTGGAAAATTAAGTGTCCCAAGATTAGTAAACAGCGGCGCTTGTTTTACGGTTTCATGGCTGCATCCCGTGATTAGAAGCAATAAAGAAATCAAAAAAATAATAATCCGCATGTAACTCTCCATTTTATAGTTAAACAATTAAAATTTTTTGTGTTTATTATTCGCAATATGGGGATAATGCATCCGGCTTGTGAAATTAATCTAATGTTCACATCATGTCAATAGTTTGCGGGAAACAGGGGGCCGAATGAACTTTTAAATTCTTCTTAATGCTGCGATTGTTACATCATCAAGTTTTGCAGAGCCGTTCAGATATTTTTGATGGTCGCTCATTAATTCATCGATGATGAGTTTAGAAGAATGTCCCGATGATTTTATAAGCTGTGCTTTAACTCTTTCCTCGCCGTACTCAGCTTCATTTACTGAAGCTTCAGTTAGTCCATCTGTAAATAAAAACAGCGACTGGTCTTTTTGAAGATTAAGTTTTATGACATCATATTCCGACTGACAGAATAATCCCACCGGAACGCCTGTGGCATTAAGTGTGGATAATTTTCCATTCCTAACTACGAACGGAGGATTGTGGCCGGCAATGCTGACTTCAATATCCCCGTTTTTAGAAGCTCTGCCAATAACCATAGTTGCATAATGAGTTGAGAGTGTGCTTTCGCAAAACAACCTGTTAACCTTCTGAACGATTTCATTCACAGTAAAATTGAATGATAACAAGCTTCTGATTAATGCATGAAGATGGGTCATCATCAGCGAAGCAGAAATTCCTTTTCCCGAAACATCTCCAATAACAAATAACACAGATTCGTCCTTAAGCCTGATAAAATCACAAAAGTCTCCGCTTACATGGCCTGCGGGTTCGTATCGATAACTGAAGTCCCATCCGCCTGATGTAATATTATTTTCTGGTAAAAGATTTCTCTGAATTTTTATAGCGAATTCCAGATCCTGTTCAAGGGCTTTCCGCTGATGATGATTAAGATGATCCAAACAAACTGTTATTAATGGATCAACGAGCAGTCTGTCTTCTTCGATGGGATCATGACAAACTGTGCAGATGCCGTAGGAGCCATTATCAATTCTCTCAAGCGCAGAATCTACCTGTTGAAGTAAGCTATATAGTTTGTCCGGGTCGGGAACATATTTAGCTGTTCGTTCTAATCTTTCCCGGCGCTCAATTAGTTGGTTCTGTAATGCGGGTATGTTTACTGCTGTCATAGCTGTCTCATAAATTTATTTCTTGAGTCAATATACTTGTATAAGTTATCCAACTCAAATATGGAAGACCGCCTCTTGATTTAAATCACCTCGTTTGATACAATTTGTTGTGATCTAGCTCAATGCAAAGTTTACGGCAGCCATGGCATGAATCCGGAGAGTATTAAACAATGGAATAGAAATATCTTCCGGTTTAATCAGCAGAGGAATTTCAGTGCAGCCTAAAACTATTCCTTTGGCCCCATTTTGCTGTAATCCATTTATAATATTAATGAATCTGTCTTTGGTTTCTTTCCTAATGTTCTCCTTTAATAATTCATTCATGATTACCGAATGAATAAACTCACAGTCTGATTTATCCGGGATAATAGAATTAATTCCGGCGAGGTTTAATCTTTTCTTATAAAAATCCATTTCCATCATCCATCTTGTTCCAAGTAGCCCAATTGCCGAAAGGTTATGATTTTTAATTTCAGAAGCGGTTGCATCTGCAATATGAATAACCGGCAGCCCGGTTTTTTGTTCCGGCTTTTCAGCATACTGATGAAGTGTGTTTGCGCAAATCATAATTCCATCGGCGCCGCCCGATTTTAATTTTAATGCTGCATCGAGCACCAATTCATAAACTCCGGCATGATCTTCAAGTTGGTTAAGCCTGTCTATATCCGCATAGTTAAAAGAATAAAGTAAAACCCTTGCTGCATTGAGCCCGCCAAGACGTTTATTAATTTCTTCATTTAATATGCGGTAATATTCAGAAGTTGAAACCCAGCCGGTTCCACCAATCATTCCGATAGTCTTCATATCATTAAAAAATATTCAGCAATGGTTACTTTTAAAGCGAACTAAAATAAACTCCCAGGTAATATGGCCAAATAAAAAGCGCAAGCAATCCTTTAAAAAATGAAACTTGCAGAAAGCCGATTGTGAATAACCATCCCATAAACCAAACGGGTCCCATAATTCCCGCTACTTCAACTTTTTTATTCATGAGTGTACTCCTGAAATTTATTATAAAACTTTATGCAAAATTATAAAATTAGATCTGTAATAATTAATTTTAATGTGGATTTTTTAGAAACAATATTAACAATATCGGAAATAACTAATAATCAAAGAGGCAAAATGGCAAAAAAAATTCTTGGTGTAATCGCAGGATATGTTACAATGGCAGTGTTTATATTTTTAACCTTCACTGTGTTGTACCTAATCCTTGGTGCTGACGGCTCTTTTGAACCCGGAAGTTATAACGTATCAACAACCTGGCTGGTTTTAAGTTTTTTGCTTGGACTTATTGCTGCAATTATCGGAGGATTTATCTGTGTGCTGATTACAAAGGATCGAAGGGTCGCGATATGGCTGGCTGGGATTGTTCTGGTGCTTGGATTTGTTCTTGCAATACCGGCTCTTTGTGAATCGGAGGATGAGAGGAATAAAGTTCGTGAGGGTGAAGCTTCAAATATGGAAGCAATGCAAAATGCAAAACAACCGCCAATAACTTTAATATTAAACCCGGTTATTGGTGCAATCGGGGTTTTCGCCGGATCAAGGCTATGGAAAGAAAAGAAATTAGAAACATAAAGTTGATAAAAAAAGAGTCGCTTTGTAGAAAAGTATTTAAAAATTAAAAAGGCGTCTTTTAAGACGCCTTTCAGAAATCAAATTAAATATCTGTTTAAGTGCGAGCCTTAGCTTCATTAACAACGATATTTCTTCCATTTAATTCTGATTCATTTAATGCTTTGATAGCATTTTTTGCATCAGCGGAGTTCTCCATTTCAACAAAACCGAAACCTCTTGATCTGCCGGTATCGCGGTCTTTAACCACTTTTGCTGAAACAACAGTTCCCTGTTTTTCAAATGCTTGCTTTAACTCTTCGTCGTCTACCGACCAGGGGAGAGAACCCACAAATAACTTAGTACTCACTTAAGAACCTCTAAAAAAATAATAAATAAATAATCCGGCCTATTACCGGGGCAGCTAACATAAGCATAATAACCGGGTTAACCAAATTTATATTACTGCCGGAAATGCCCCCTAAAGTCAATAATTAAGCACGGGGCCAAGCCATCTTTCCATTTCTTCCAGGCTCATTCCTTTTCTCCTCTGATAGTCCATTACCTGGTCTCTTTCAATCTTGCCAACATTAAAATACTTCGATTCAGGATGTGCAAAGTAAAGTCCGCTTACCGAAGCTGCCGGATGCATTGCCAGACTTTCAGTTAATATTATTCCCGTATTTTTTTCTGCATCTAACAAATCAAATATAATCGGTTTTTCTGTATGATCGGGCTGGGCGGGATATCCTGGCGCAGGACGGATTCCCAAATACTTTTCATTTATTAAATCCTCATTCGTAAAATTCTCATCTAAAGAATATCCCCAAAATTCTTTCCTGACTAATTCGTGGAGGTGTTCTGCAAATGCTTCTGCAAACCTGTCAGCAAGCGCTTTTATAAGAATGCTGTTATAATCATCATGCTCTTTTTCATATCTATAAATACTTTTTTCTATATCTATACCTGAGGTAACGGCAAATGCGCCAATGTAATCTTTAACTCCGCTGTCTTTCGGTGCAATAAAATCAGCAAGGGCTAAATTCGGTTCGCCGGATGCTTTTTTATTTTGCTGCCGTAAGGTGTGAAGAACTCTCTTCACGCCATTCCTGCTCTCATCAGTATAAATCTCTATATCATCAAAGCCCACAGAGTTTGCGGGGAAAATTCCGGCGACTCCGTTTGCAGTTAAAAGTTTGTCACAGATGATTTTATCGAGGAGAATATTTGCGTCATTAAAAAGGTTTTTTGCTTCTATACCATATTTATTGTCATCAAATATTGATGGATATTTTCCTTTCAATTCCCAGGTTAAAAAGAAGGGCGTCCAGTCAATATAATTTCTTAATTTTTCAAGAGAATAATTTTTAAAAACTGAAATGCCCGTTCTTTTCGGTTTTGTTATCTCTGCTTTTGACCAGTCAATCTTAAGCCTGTTTTTTCTTGCTTCATCAAGCGTAATCAATTTCTTTTCTGATTTGCGTTTCAGATGATCTTCCCGAAGCTGGTCGTATTCATCCTTATATTTTTTAATGAATTTTGTTCTCTCGTCTGTGTTCTCATTAAGTAAATTGCTGACGACGGGCACACTTCGTGAAGCATCAAGTACGTGGATAGTTGGTCCATTATAATTTGGAGCAATCTTTACTGAAGTATGAATGCGCGAAGTTGTTGCACCTCCTATTAATAATGGTGTTCTCATTCCACGGCGTTCCATCTCTTTAGCAACGTGAACCATTTCATCGAGCGATGGTGTTATCAATCCGCTTAATCCGATTATATCAACATTTTGTTCAACTGCTGTGTCAAGAATTTTATCCGCATGAACCATAACCCCAAGATCAATCACATTATAATTGTTGCAGCCAAGTACAACTCCGACAATGTTTTTGCCGATGTCGTGAACGTCACCCTTCACGGTTGCCATTAAAATTTTTCCTTGCTCGCGTGCAGCCTGGTTTTTCTCTTTTTGTGCTTCGATAAATGGAATCAGAAGGGCAACAGCTTTCTTCATAACTCTTGCACTTTTCACAACCTGGGGAAGAAACATTTTACCGGAACCGAAAAGATCTCCAACTACATTCATTCCATCCATCAAAGGACCCTCAATTACTTCGATCGGTCTGGAATATTTTATTCTTGCCTCTTCTGTGTCTTCTTCAATATAATCAACAATTCCTTTTACCAGGGCATGCTTTAATCTTTCCTCGACAGGTGCATTTCGCCACTCATCTTTTTTGATTATTTCTTTGTCTTTCTCCTTTATAGTTTCTGCAAAGTCTGTTAATCTTTCGGTTGCATCTGGTCTTTTGTTAAGGATCACATTTTCAACCAATTCGAGCAGGTCTTTTGGAATTTCTTCATAAACCTCAAGCTGTCCGGCATTCACAATTCCCATATCCATTCCGGCTTTTATTGCATGGAAAAGGAAGGCCGAATGCATTGCTTCTCGTACTGTGCTATTACTGCGATATGAGAATGAAAGATTGCTAACTCCGCCGCTTACTTTGGCAAGCGGTAAATTTTGTTTTATCCATCGTGCTGCTTCAATATAATTTACAGCGTAGTTGTTGTGTTCTTCTATACCTGTTGCAATTGTTAAAATGTTCGGATCAAAAATTATATCCTGAGGAAGAAACCCGACTTCATTTGTGAGAATGTTATACGCTCGTTCACAAATTTTTATTTTTCTTTCATAAGAATCTGCCTGGCCGTTTTCATCGAAAGCCATAACAATAACCGCGGCACCGTAGTTAAGAATTTTCCTGGCATGATCTTTAAAAACTTCTTCCCCCTCTTTAAGGCTGATTGAATTCACAATCCCTTTTCCCTGTAAACATCTTAATCCGCTTTCAATCACGCTCCACTTTGACGAGTCCAGCATAACCGGGAGTTTGGCTATTTCTGGTTCGGAAGCAACCAGCTGCAAAAATTTAACCATTGCTGTTTCCGAATCAAGCATTCCTTCGTCCATGTTTATATCTATTACCTGGGCTCCTCCTTCAACCTGATTTCGTGCAACTGAAAGGGCATTTTCATAATTTTCTTCTTTAATAAGGCGTGCAAATTTCTTTGAACCTGCTACATTGGTCCTCTCACCAATGTTTACAAAATTTGTCTGGTGATGAATCACAAATGGTTCCATTCCGCTTAACCGTAAATACGGTTTTTGTTGTTTGGGTTCTCTTGGTTTATAATCTTTTATTAATTCACGTATCGCCCGAATGTGATCCGGTGTTGTACCGCAACATCCCCCAATAATATTTACAAACCCGCTTTCCAGAAAATCTTCAAGTACCTTAGCCATGATTGCGGGGGTTTCATCATATTCTCCCATTTCATTTGGAAGTCCGGCATTCGGATAAACAGATAAAAATTTATCTGAAACCCTTGAAAGGTCTTCAATAAACGGTCTCATCTGCTTTGCACCAAGTGCACAGTTTAATCCTATGCTCAAAATATTTTTGGCGTGAGAAATGGAGATGTAAAATGCTTCTACCGTTTGACCCGATAATGTCCTTCCACTCTGGTCAACGATTGTTCCTGAAATCATTAATGGAATTGTTCTCCCTTTCTCTCCCAGACATTTATCAACTGCATAAATTGCGGCTTTAGCATTCAGCGTATCGAAAATTGTTTCAACAAGTAAAATATCTGCTCCGCCATCAACCAATCCTCTTGCTTCATCGTAATATGACTGCATCATCTGTTCAAATGTAACTGCCCGGTATCCTGGATCGTTAACATTCGGAGAAAGTGAAAGCATTTTGTTTGTCGGACCCAAGGCGCCCGCAACAAATCGCGGTTTTGACGAATCTTTTTTATTGAATTCGTCTGCAGCTTCTCTGGCTATTTTTGCAGCTGAGAGATTTATTTCATAGTTAAGATGTTCGGTTTTATAATCTGCCTGCGATATTGCG
>DATDOL010000234.1:0-2690 GCA_035293265.1 Ignavibacteriaceae bacterium
ATTGTGATCGGCTTGTGCAAAAAACTGAAGATTAAAGTTGAAGAGGAATTCATAAAATTAAATGAGTTGAATAAGTATGAGGAATTTTTTATTACGAGTACAACAAAAGAAATCTTTCCGGTTGTTCGGGTTGATGATCGAATAGTCGGCAGTGGAAAACCGGGAGACATTACAAAAAAACTTCAGGCGGCTTTTAAAGAGCTCACTGAATCAGCAAAAAATAATGAAAGATAAAAAAGAAAATATTTCTGCAAAGGTTTTCATCCTAACAGGTGAATGGCAGGATAGTAACGGTAAAAATATTCTGAAATTTACCGGAACATCGCATGAACTGGGAACTGTTGAAATCAAGGTTTCAAACAATCCCGTATTTTTTGTTGAACGGGATTCATTAGTTGTAAAGATGAATCAACAATTCCAACGCAAAGAAGTTGAACTGAAAACCTTTTCCGGCAAACCGGTTGACGCACTTTATTTTAATACGCAGAGAGATTTAAAAATTGTTTCCGAAGATCTTCATCAAAACAATGTAACCACATACGAATCAGACCTCGATCCTGCCAGAAGATATTTGATGGAAAGATTTATTAATGCGCAGGTTTTAGTCACAGGTAAACAAATTAATAATGGAAAACTAACAACATTTATAAACCCGAAGTTGGAGCCTTGCCAGGTTTCACCTGAGTTTATCGTTTTATCCCTCGATATCGAAACTGGTGAAAACAACAGCAAGCTGTATTCGATTGCAGTTTATGTTACGGGCAAAAGAGGTGAACAGAAAAAAGTATTCATTGTTGATGAAAAGGAAAATAAATACTCTGAAAATATCTCATCATTCAAAGATGAAAAAAATCTTCTCACCGGTTTTCTTGAATGGTTTAAAGAACTCAATCCGGATATTATTATCGGCTGGCATGTAATCGGCTTTGATTTGATGTATCTTGAATCGAAGTGTCAGGAGTATTTCATACCATTTGATATTGCGCGGGGTCAAGGAAGAGTTTCTTTCAGGGCAAGAAAACCACGTGGATATTTCGTCTCAATTTCCGGCAGAGTTGTAATTGATGGTCCGCCGGCGTTACGGTCATCTTTTTTTACTTTCGAAGATTTCAGGCTTGAAACAGTTGCACAGGAATTTTTACAGGAAGGAAAAACCATAACTCCTGATCAGAATAAAGTTGAGGAAATAGAAAGACTTTTTATCGAGGACAAACAGCAACTTGCAGAGTATAATCTAAAAGATGCAATGCTCGTCACCGAAATTTTTAAAAAGTCAGGATTAATCGAATTGTCTGTCCGCCGGGCACAACTTTCCGGTTTGCTGATGGATGAGCTTGGAATGATGACAGCAGCATTTGATCATTTTTATTTGCCGAGACTTCATCGTGCAGGATTCGTGGCTCCGAACGTAAAAGATTTACAAGCAACTGAACATTCTGCAGGCGGATATGTTATGGACCCAAAACCCGGAATATATGATGATGTTGTTGTCCTTGATTTTAAAAGTTTGTACCCGACTATCATCCAAACATTTAAAATTGATCCGCTGGCAAGACTACTTGCTGATGAAAATACAATTGAAACTTTAAACGGGTATAAATTTTCCGGAACGAAACACATTCTGCCGGAATTCATTGATCACTTAATGGAGCAGAGAAATATTGCAAAACAAAAAAAAGACAAACAGCTTGCACAGGCAATAAAAATTTTGATGAACAGCTTTTACGGTGTTATGGGTTCTTACGGCTGCAGGTTTTATCATCCTCACCTTCCAACAGCAATTACAGGAACCGGGCACCGTTTGCTTTTAGGCAGTAAAGATTATCTTGAACAATTCGGTTACGAAGTTGTTTATGGAGATACCGATTCACTTTTTGTTAAGCTTAGAGAAGATGAAGGAACAAAAGCAGAACACTATGGGAAAAAAATTGCAGATGATTTAAATAATTTCTGGAGCGAAAAAATATCAACAGAGTATGGTCTGACCTCACACCTTGAAATTGAATTTGAAAAATACTACCGTAAATTTATTCTTACTCCTGCAAGAGGAAGTGAAACCGGCGCAAAGAAAAGATATGCTGGTTTGGTTGTTATTGATGGTGAGGAAAAGCTGGAGTTTGTCGGGATGGAGTTTGTTAGGTCTGACTGGACGAAGATGGCAAAGAAATTCCAGACAGAGCTATACTTTAAAATTTTCAACAATGAAGAAGTCGACGAATGGATTCGTTCATTTGTTAACAGGTTGAAGAATTGTGAGTTTGATGACAAACTTGTCTATAAAAAACGATTACGTAAAGATGTTGAAGAGTACACCAAAAATGTTCCGCAGCATGTTAAAGCAGCACGAATGCTTACTGAATCAGGAGGTACTGTTTATTACGTAATTACCAAGCGGGGACCAATCCCTGTCGAGCTGAAGCATAACGACATTGATTACCAGCATTATATTGACAAGCAGCTTAAACCTATAGCAGATTCAGTACTTGTTCTTTTGGGTGAATCATTTGATTCAATTGTCGAATCAGATCAATTGAGCTTTTTTTAATCAATCAAATTGAAAGAGTAAAATAAATTTGAAAATTCAATTCATCGGGGGAGCCAGAACAGTAACCGGCTCGCAGCATCTCTTATACATTAATGGAAAAAAAATTCTTCTTGAGTGCGGATTATTTCAGGGAAGAAGAAAAGAC
>DATDOL010000235.1:0-8275 GCA_035293265.1 Ignavibacteriaceae bacterium
AAGCCTGAAAGTATTTGATGTATTGGGACAGGAAGTAATGACGCTGATCAACAATGAGCTAACAGCAGGTTCACACCAGGTAGACTTCGATGCATCAGGTTTGAACAGCGGAGTATATTTCTACAAGATAGAAGCCGCAGGGAATAATCCCGCGAACGGGACAGGCGGAACAAACTTCAGCGATGTTAAAAAGATGATATTAACAAAGTAAAAAGTCAGTTCTAAACTAAATTCTATGAAGCCGGCTCTGAAATATGAGCCGGCTTTTTTATTTACTTTAGTTAATTTTTTTTTTATCTTTAATTGTTCCGCAACTCATTGACAAGTGAATTTAATTTTAGATTAAGGGTATGTTTATGAAAATAACTTTACGAACTGCATTAATTATATTCAGTCTTGCATTACTATCTTGCAGCGAAGAAGTAATCAATCCACCCCCAGTAATTCCATCGCCACAAACATCTACTTTTGAAGCATCCTTTGCAATTGACTGGACGAATGTTGCAATCGAGATTGTGATATTGCAGACTATACCGGCACCGGTAGCGTCCCGTTTTTATGGTTATTGTGGCATCGCATTATATGAAGCTGTTTACAATGGAATGCCCGGTCATCGCTCACTTGGTGGTCAGTTGAAAGAAATGCCTGCAATGCCATCACCAGAAAATGCAGTTTATGATTGGCCTTCAGTTCTGGCAGCTGCTCTTAGAATAGTCAGCTCCCAGGTATTATATCAGCCTTCTCAGCATAGCCTTAATTTAATTGAAGCTCTTTATGACGAACAAATTACTCAAAGAGAATCTGAAATTGATCAATCTATTGTCGACCGTTCAATTGCCTTTGGTGAGCAGATTGGAAATAAAATTGTCGAATGGTCTGAAACAGATAATTTTCTTGCGACAAGAGGGCTGCCTTATACTCCACCTTCGAGAACTATTAATCCTGCATTTTGGGAACCAACATTACCTGGTGAGACTGCACTTGAACCATACCTTGGAACAAATCGTCCGTTGTGTATGGAAACTCAGGATGAATGTTCAATTCCATTAGGAATTGCATTCGATACTATTCCCGGCACTCCTTTCTATAATGAAGGCTATGAAGTATTGGATAGAAGCAGAAACCTTACTTACGAAGAAATGAATATCGCTTTTTTCTGGGAAGATAAAGCAGGCACCGGACAACCGCCTGGTCATTGGGTTTCCATTACGAATAATATGATTCATCGTTTTTCTTTGAATCTCGATGAAGCAGTAAAAATTCATGCTTTGATTGCTGCAGGACTTAGGGATTCTTTTATATCGTGCTGGGAAGCTAAGTACAGAATAAATTTACTCAGACCCAAAACTT
This sequence comes from Ignavibacteriaceae bacterium, assembly GCA_035293265.1. Taxonomy (GTDB): domain Bacteria; phylum Bacteroidota; class Ignavibacteria; order Ignavibacteriales; family Ignavibacteriaceae; genus DATDOL01. Next base: position 1,351 of record DATDOL010000235.1, read on the forward strand.
ATATCAGGGATTACCTGGGAGAACCAAACTGGGATGAAATTATAGTTACTCCTCCTTTCCCGGAATATCCGTCCGGCCATTCAGTTTCTTCAGGATGTTCTTCGCATATTCTTACGGTCTGGTTCGGAGATAATATTGCTTTTACAGACAGCACTCATCATAATGAACCCGGTTTGAGAAACAGAACATTCAATTCATTTAATGAAGCTGCGAACGAGGCAGCAATTTCACGATTATATGGAGGTATCCACTACAGAGCCGCAATTGAGAATGGCATACAGCAAGGCAGATTAGTTGCGAACAGGGTATTAAGCACAATTCAATTTGAATAGAGGATATATATGAAATTAAAATTTACACTTGGTTCAATTTTCTGTTCACTGATATTTTCTGTTTCAGTGAATAGTCAGCCGCTTCAGTTTTCGGATGTAGCAGGACTTATGGGTGTCAATCCACCAATTCAATTTATTCGTGGCAGTGTGAGCTTTTGCGATTTTAACGGCGATGGGCTCGATGATTTGTCATTCAGCAGTGCTCAGAACTTTCCATTATTTATTTTTAAAAATGAAACTACATCCTTCACAGATGTAACTTTTGATCTTCAATTAAATGATTCTCTACGAACGATGCAGGTGCTGTGGTGTGATTATGATAACGATGGTGATAAGGATCTTTTTAGTGCAGTAGATTTCGAAGCCAATTACAATCGACTCTACCGGAATGATAACGGAATAATGATCGACGTAACTCTTTCATCAGGAATTGGAACGGTTCCATCTTCATGCAATGCAGCGGCATTTGCAGATTACGATAACGATGGCTGGGTTGATCTTTTCGTAACTCATTATAGTGAGTTCACTTCAAATTACTTATATCATAATAATGGTGACGGTACATTTACCGATGTTACAGAAATTGCCGGTGTGGATGGCTTTGATCCTTCAACCGGTTATTATAAACTTCCTCTCGCCGTAGCTTTCTCTGATTTTGATAATGACGGTTGGCTAGATATTCATATCTGTAATGATCATTTCACGGGGGATTATCATTACAGGAATAATGGCGATGGAACATTTACCGAAATTGGGCAAACGTCAGGTGCTGCGGTTGAAGGATTTATGATGGGCGTTGCTGTCGGAGATTATGATGAAAACGGTTACCTTGATTTATATCTGAGCAATGATCCATTTGGAAACTATCTCTTGAGAAATAATGGTGATGGAACTTTTACTGATGTTGCTGAAGAACTTGGGGTGCTGGTTAACAAATCCTGCTGGGGGACGAATTTTTTTGATTACGATAATGATGGTGATCTTGATCTCTATGTTTGTGTTGAAATTGGAGTTAATGCTTTTTTTGCAAACAATGGAGATAGGACATTTACACGACTTTTTGGTATAGGTTTGGATGGCAGTTATAAAAGTTTTGGCTGCGGAATTGGTGATTTTGATAGTAACGGTTACTATGATATTGCAGTTCACAATGAACAATTTCCTGTAAACTTATACAGGAACAATGGAGGAACTAATAACTGGGTTAAATTGAATTTGGTTGGTGTTCAGTGCAACCGCGATGGTATTGGATCACGAATCGAAGCTTATATTGGAAGCAGAAAAATTATTAGAGAAACCAATTGCGGGATAAGCTATATGTCGCAGAACAGTAATTCCACAATTTTAGGTGCTGGGTCAAATGCAGTAATTGATTCGATAATAGTAAAATGGGCTGGTAGTGGTACAAGAGATGTTCTTAAAAATATTGCAGTTAACCAGGTTATCACTTTAACTGAAGGTGAAACTATTGTAAACGCCGGAAATGAAGTTAATCCACCAAATGAATTTATTTTACATCAGAATTATCCAAATCCATTTAATCCCGGTACAAAGATCACTTTTGAGCTAGCGACAAATTCAAAAGTCACTCTAAAAGTATATGATATCCTGGGTCAGGAAATAATAACTTTAATCAACAGTGAGCTGCCGGCAGGATTACATATCATAGACTTTATTGCAGCTAACATTAACAGCGGAGTTTATTTTTACAAAATTGAGGCTGTTGGAAACGATGGGAAAACGTTTTCAAATGTAAAGAAAATGATATTTACTAAATAAAAGCCGATGAGTAAAAATTGTATGACGAGCAGATTTAGAGTTCAAAAAACAAAGCTCAGCTTCTATGTAAAACATATTATCTCTTGAGATATTTATTAATGTAACTTACGATTATCAAAAAATCATTTGACTTAAATCTTAATTTTTAATATTATCTACCCACATTGTAGGACTGGTTATTGTATAGAGAAAAAATTATTAGTGATAATTGAGTTACAGGTTAAGAACCCGGCTCAATAAATGTATATTATGTTTAATTAAAAGGAAATGATTCGTAAAGAATTATTCCTAATCACAACTGAATTAATTAATAAATGGAGGTTCTATGCGATATAAATTCTTTACTCTATTTCTCACAATTCTTTCCCTAGCCGCATTCTCTGTTTGCTTTGGACAAAGTGGAACAACAGATTCGAAAGCACCATTTGTGGTAAACCCAAATCCCCATGTTCTTGATCCAACTGCTGATATTCCTTTAGAGGAAGTTTTTGGATTAAATCAAAATCAGTTTGGTCCAACAGGATTGAGAGGCAGGGGAAATATTTTTCATTGCACCAATCCCAGGAAACTTGTGGAACATAGGTTTTACCTGAACCCCACCGGTTCGGCTCTCATGTGGTTTGTTGTATATGCAGGTGCAACACAACAGGGTATTTATAATCTTGTTCATTCAGTCAGTCAATCCGGACAGGGACCGGGAGTGGGCTGGTACAGCTCAGGAGCAATTGATTTTGATTTTCAGGCTAATATGTATTACGCCATTTACACACAGTGGGATGTAAATGCATTTTACTGGAACCAAAATCCGGTGCCTCCACCTTATCCCGTTCCATGCTCATTTGGTGAACTACAATCTGGAGTTGGTTGGAACTGGGCACCTATTTATGGCGATCCTCCACTAGCAACTCAAGATGTTCAAGAAACATTTGTTGACCCAGTTGCTTATTACCAGACGATAGTAACTGATGATATTATTCCCGTCGAGTTAATGTCATTTACTTATCAGCTAAATGGTAACAACACAATATTAAATTGGGTGACCGCATCAGAAATTAATAATCAGGGTTTTGAAGTTCAGAGAAAAATAGCAGATGAATTCGTTTCGATTGGTTTCATTGAGGGACATGGAACGACTACTGAAACTCACGGGTATTCATATACAGATCAAAATCTGCACCCAGGTTTATATACTTACAGATTGAAACAAGTTGACATGGATGGTTCATACTATTACTATGATGAACTGTACGTTGAGATTGAACGACCTGTTGAATTTGATTTAAGTCAGAACTATCCGAATCCATTTAACCCAAGCACACGTATAAACTATAGTCTGACTATCGATTCAAGAGTTACATTGTCAGTATATAACCTTTTGGGTGAAACTATTGCAACACTTGTTAACTCAAATGTACTCGCAGGTGAGCAGGAAATCATATTTGATGCATCAGCTTTAAATAGCGGTGTATATTTTTACAGAATAGATGCAGTTGGCGTTGATGGAACAAATTTCTCATCAGTTAAGAAAATGATGCTGACTAAATAGAATATTGATTTTTCAATATTATATTTTTTGAAGCCGGTTCTGGAATATGAGCCGGCTTTTTCATTAACTTTATATATTTTGTATGTATTAAATAATTTATATATTAAATTAAAGTCATTAAGATTTTCTTAACTAACATTTCTACTCACTATACAAGGAGGCAGTATGCCTAAATTCTTTTCTGTACTTTTTCTCGTTCTTTTTTCATTTTCTACATTTGCTCAGTCTTCGCTTATCGATTATGGCCCTGCCGAGATTTCCGGAACGTCCATTGTCGACGCTTCTCTGGCGCCAGTTGTCTTCCTTGACCAGGTACCAAACGGTGTGAACGGATTTTTTGCGGACTCTAGCTTTAATGGTACAAATCAGCAATCGATAGCTGATAACTTCGCTGTTGCAGTTGCTGGTCCTACATACGGCATCACCGAGATTGTGTTCTGGGGTGGGTATTTCCCGGAGAACATCCCAAACCCGACGGATGACTTCACCATCATACTTCACTCGGATGCTGGCGGATCACCCGGACCGGTTATATACGCCCGGTATGATCTTCAGGGCAGCCGGGCAACCACGGGAGTCGTTCTGTTTGGCGTGGACGAGTACGTGTTCACGTTCGACTTCAGTGCCTCTCCGATGATCATCGCCAGTACAGGGACGTATTGGATTGAGATCTACAATAATAGCACGGCATCGTCTGCCTTCTTCTGGGAGACGGGAAACCTTGACGTCACTCACGGTGTTGCCGGCAACAATTTTGCTGTCGAAACACCAGGAGTAACCTGGCTTGGAAATACCGGTAATGATCAGGCCATCCAGATCAACGGTGACAATGCCGTCCCTGTTGAGCTTGTCAGCTTTGAGGCGACAACCAACGGCACGAACGTCAACTTGAACTGGGCGACGGCATCCGAAACGAACAATCAGGGATTTTCAATTGAGAGAAGCTCCGGTGCTGAATTTAAAGCAATTGGATACGTTTCAGGATTTGGAACAACAACTGAAAACAAGTATTATACTTTCACGGATAGGGAAGTAACTTCTGGAATTTATACCTACCGTTTAAAACAAATTGATTTTGATGGAACATTCGAATACTCAAATGTTGTTGAAGTTGAGATTCTTACTCCAGCAGAATTTAATTTAGCTCAGAACTATCCAAACCCATTCAACCCAAGTACAAAGATAACCTTTAGACTAGCAGCAGACTCAAAGGTTAGCTTAAAAGTATTTGATGTATTGGGACAGGAAGTGATGGCATTGATCAACAATGAGTTGACAGCAGGTTCACACCAGGTAGACTTCGATGCTTCGAGCCTGAACAGTGGTGTATATTTCTACAAGATAGAAGCCGCAGGAAATAACGGAACGAACTTCAACGATGTAAAGAAGATGATCTTAACAAAGTAAAAAGTTAGTTCTATTCTAATTTCTTAGAAGCCGACTCTTAAATTTGAGCCGGCTTTTTTTTACTTTAAATAATTTCTTGATTATTCTGTTCATTGCTACTTCTATTCTTATTTGATAAATTTGCCCGGTTTAGAACAACAATTTAGGATTAAAATGAAATTTATTTTATCGTTTTTTATAGCTTCAATTCTATTTCTTGGTTGCGGCAGTAAAAAATCACCTGAGAATTTATTAGTTGAAGGCAACACTTTTCTCGAGCAAGGAAAAATTCCTGAAGCTATCGAATCTTATCAGCAAATTATGAATGAACATCAGGAAACTGAAATAGCTCCTGATGCTCTGTCCCGTCTTGCTGCAATTTATCAGAATAAATTGGTTAAAAATATTTCTGAGGAAGAATCACTCAAGGAAGCGGTCGATCTATTTTATAAAGTTTATACTGATTATCCGGAAAGTAATTACGCACCAATGGGTCTTTTTATGAAAGGATTTATTGAGGCGAATGAATTGAAACAATATGATAATGCAACTAAAACATATAATCTTTTCCTTCAAAAATTTCCAAATCATGAGTTAGCTTCCTCTGCGAAGGAGGAGTTAGATAATATGGGATTGACTCCGGAAGAGATACTTTTAAAAAATCTTGCTAAAGGAAATTAATGCCGGAAGGATTAAATAACTACAGAACGTATCTTGATCCTGCCTTCATATCAAAACTAAAAACTTTAGAATTAAAAGCCAGGCTTGTAGTTGAAGGATTTATGGTCGGACTTCACAAAAGTCCGTACCACGGATTTAGTGTCGAGTTTACCGAGCATCGTCCTTATATGCAGGGCGATAATCTTAAAGATGTTGACTGGAAAGTTTATGGAAAAACTGAAAAGTTTTTTATTAAACAATATGAGGAAGAAACCAACCTGCGAAGTTATGTACTTCTCGATACCAGCAACTCGATGAAGTTTTCTTCTAAAAATAACATTTCAAAATTGGAATATGCAACAACTCTTGTTGCAGCATTAAGTTACCTCATGATCAATCAACAGGATGCTGTTGGTTTATCACTTTATTCAGAAAAGATAAACAAATTTCTGCCTCCAAAAGCAAGAAGATCTTATCTCCAGGAAATATTAATCAGTTTATCAACGGTAACAGCTTCTGACAAAACTAATACAGCCGGCAGTCTGAATTCGATTGCAGAAAAAATAAACAGAAGAGGATTTGTAATTATTGTATCGGATTTATTTGATGAGATCCAATCTGTCCTCAATGCGTTGAAGCATTTCAGGTATAAGAATAATGAAGTACTTGTGTTCCAGGTTCTTGATCCTCTCGAGTTAAGCTTTGCTTTCGGTAAAGATGCAATTTTTAAAGATCTTGAAACAGAAGATGAAATCACAACCCAACCTTTCCAGATTCAAAAAGCTTATAGAGAGGCAATGAAAGAATTTACTGAAAAAATTAAATCAGAATGCCTGAATGCTAAAATTGATTATTGTTTGATTGATACTTCCCAGCCATATGACAAAGCACTTCTCAGTTATCTTCAGAAGAGGTCAAAATTATTTTAATCGTTCAAATCTTGTTTAATAAGCTTTAAATACATTTCAGCCAGTTCGGATGCGGTTTTTTCATCAGATGCCTCAACAATTACCCTGATAACTGGTTCAGTGTTGGATTTTCTGAAATGTACCCAGTGATGGTTAACAAAATCAATTCTTATCCCATCTTCACTATTAATATTTTCATCTCTGAATTTACTTTTTAAATTATCAAGGACAGTATCAGGCTCTATTTTATCAAGCACTATTTTTTTCTTTATTATGGAATAGGATGGCAAAGAGTCTTTCATCTTCGAAAGCTT
>DATDOL010000236.1:0-5490 GCA_035293265.1 Ignavibacteriaceae bacterium
CCATTTGTGAATTTAAATTAGTGAATTAAGAAGGAATGTTCAAAAAACATTTTTGAGTATATAAATCATTAAAAGAATAAATAATGTTGGTGAACAATAACTGATTATGCCTAATATTCAGATAAAAAGAATCTACGAACCAGCAAACCGGCAAGATGGCTGCCGTGTGCTTGTTGATCGTATCTGGCCCAGAGGAATAAAGAAAGATGATGCTTCAATTAATTTGTGGCTAAAAGAGATTGCACCAAGCACTGAATTGCGTAAATGGTATTCGCACGATCCCGAAAAATGGAAAAAATTTAAAACTAAATTCTTTAAAGAACTTGATGAAAGGAAAGAGCTTGTTGAAGTACTTATTAAAAATGCAAAGAAACAAAAGCTCACTTTGCTTTACTCGGCTAAAGAAGAGCGTTTCAATAATGCAGCTGCACTTAAAGAGTACATTGAGAAGAATTATTACAAACATCATTTAATCAGAAAAGAACGGTGAAACAATGAGCAAACCTTACTTCCCTGTTGAATCGCTTTACCGCATGCCATGGACTATGCCCGATAACGGTATTACCTGGCTTGAACCTACTTCGCAATGCAACTTAAGCTGCTACGGCTGCTACAGGAAGAACATCAAAAACTCTCATAAATCCATGGAACAGGTAAAGCATGAACTTGATTTTTTTCAATCGCAAAGAAAAACTGACTGCATCTCAATTGCGGGCGGTGATCCTTTGGTTTATCCTCACATTCTTGAATTGGTAGCAGACATAAAATCAAGAGGTTTAAAACCTATCATCAACACAAATGGTATTGCACTCACAAAAGAACTGCTTCACGAACTTAAGAAAGCAGGTGTGTTCGGATTTACTTTTCATATAGACTCAAAGCAAGGAAGAGGCAGGGAAGAAAAATGGTGTAACAAGAATGAAGTGGAACTTAATGAACTTCGACTTTACTATGCCGAAATGCTTGCAGCCGAAGGAGGAATTGCCTGTTCTTTCAATTCAACTGTTTATAGCGATACCTTGAAATACGTACCTGATTTAGTTGATTGGGCACATAAGCACATTGATATTGTTGACACAATGGTCTTTATACTATTTAGATATATTACACCTAACACACCATACGATTTTTATATTGGGGATAAAAAGATAATCTGGACTGATATTCATTATCACTCGGACCATGATGAAGTAGTTGATATGAAAGCACCCAATGTTGTAAATAAAATCAGGGAAAGACATCCTGATTTTTCACCGGCAGCATTTTTAAATGGAACACACAAAGCCGATGATTACAAATGGCTGCTATCTGAAAGAATCGGGACCAAGGATAAAATTTTTGGTTATGTGGGCAAAAAATTTATGGAACTGGTGATGTCAGTCTATCATTACAAGTACGATAAGTATTTAAGCTACGCTTCCCCGAAGACATTGAGTATGGGAAGATCCACAATGTTCCTTCTCTGGCTCTTTGATAAAGGTGTAATGAAAGCATTTAAGAATTACCTGAAGTACCTGGCAATTAATCCTTTCAGAATTTTTAAGAAAGCACATCTGCAGTCAATATTAATCATTCAACCGCCTGACTTGATGGCAAACGGCGATCAAAGTATGTGTGATGGCTGTCCTGATATCACTTACTGGAAAGATAAAGATGGAAAAGAAAAGCTCGTTTGGTCGTGCAGGCTGGAAGAGCCGATGAAGTACGGTGACTTTTTACGGATGGTTCCAAAGAATGAATCAGAGAAAGAGAATGAAAAAGTTCTGCACTATAATTACAGTGAAAATAATTTAGAAATAAAATAATCTTGAGATTAATTATGTCACAGATACCAAAACGATTTAAAAAGTTTACTGAAGACTATCCCGCTGTAGCAAAAGCTTATGAAAAAATGGGTGATGCAGTTCATGCTGCAGGACCTCTGGATGAAAAAACAAGAGCTTTAATAAAGCTGGCGATATCTACAGGTGCACGGCTCGAAGGTGCAGTTCATTCACATACACGCAAAGCAATCGGTGTTGGCTGCACTGCCGACGAACTAAGACATGTTATATTACTTTCGCTTCCCACCATCGGGCTTCCTTCAATGATGGCTGCGTTAAGCTGGATTGATGATATAATTGAGGGGGAAAAATGATAGAAACACTATTAAAACTTTTTCTTTCTTTTCTAAAAATCGGTTCTTTCTCTTTCGGCGGTGCATACTCGCTTATTCCCCTGATTGAAAGAGAAGTTGTAACTAATAACCAATGGCTCTCGAAAGAAGAATTTATAAAAATGCTTGGTATGGTAGAAGTATTTCCGGGAGCAATTTCGATTAAGTATGCAACTTACACCGGATACAAGACTGCTGGCGCCGCAGGCATTATAGCAGCAAATCTTGGTAATATGTTTGTGCCTGTGACAGTAATGCTTTTGATATTTTACTTTTATTCAGCGTTCGAAAAAAACAAGCTGGTGCTAAAAGCTTTTGACGGAATTAAACTGGCAGTTATCGGAATGATACTGGGTATTATGTTTCAATATTTTGTGAACTGGGTAACCGATTTCAAGGGAATTTTGTTTGTTGCTGTAGGATTGCTGTTAATTCTTGTTTTAAAGCTGCATCCTGCATTAATAGTAATAATTGCTGGTATTTTAGGAATATTAATTCTTTAATCTGAAATGAAAAAGCTGATTGACAGATTCGGAAGAGTTCATACATACTTAAGAATTTCAATTACTGATAAATGCAATCTCAATTGTATTTACTGTAACCCGGCTGACTCGGCATTAAGAGGTGAACTATCCCGTTCAATCCTTTCATATGAAGAACTTATTCGTTTGATTAAAATTTTTGTTGCAGATCTGGGTATTACAAAAATCCGGCTAACCGGCGGTGAGCCGCTCGTTAGAAAAAATGTAGAAATCCTTTTCGGAATGTTAAAAGAAATAAAAGACAAACATCCTTTCGAGCTCGGCTTAACTACTAATGGAATCCTCGTCGAAAATAAAATTGATTTGTTAAAAAATTCCGGGCTGGATAAAATCAATATTAGTCTGGACACACTCCGCAAAGAAAGATTTATTGCTATTACCGGCGCAGATAATATTGATGCAGTAATCAATAGCATCAATAAGGCAGAGGAGCTTGGCTACAATCCGGTTAAAATCAATGCAGTTATTTTGAAAGGAATAAACGATGACGAGATACCCGGCTTCATCGAATTTGTGAAAAATAAAAATTTAAACATCCGCTTCATCGAGTATATGCCGTTCACAAGCAACGGCTGGAACGAAAAGGTTTTTATCAGTTATCAGGAAATAAAAAACATGGTTGAAGAAACACATTCTCTTGTTGAAATTGAAGATGGTAAGCACAACGTTTCAAAAAATTTCCGCATTGAGGGATATACAGGAACAGTCAGCTTTATCAGTTCCATATCCGATCACTTTTGCGATGGATGCAACCGACTGCGGATAACAGCATCCGGGAATCTAAAGCTTTGCCTCTTCTCATCATTAAACCATGAAATAGAATTAAAAGATTATCTACGTGATGATAGAATCACAGATAAAGAAATTGCAGAAGTAATATCATCAGCATTACAGCAAAAAGTATTGAAACATCCCGAGCTTGATGAGCTTCTTCAGATGGACAAGAATAATATGTTAAGGGTTGGAGGATAAAGATGAAAGATTTTTCTCACACCGACAAATCAGGCAAAGCAAAAATGGTTGATGTTTCATCAAAGGAACAAACTCTGCGGACAGCAGAAGCATTTGCAGAGGTTCAGGTATCGAAAGATGTATTTGAAAAAATAAAAAGTAACCAAATACAAAAAGGAGAGGTTCTGACAGTCGCGAAAATTGCAGGCATTCAGGCAGCGAAAAAAACATCTGAACTTATCCCGCTATGTCATAACATTTTTATTTCGACAGTGGATGTGCACTTATTTCTTAATGAAAAGAAAAAATCTGTCGAGATAAGATCATCTGCAAAAACAAATGCACAAACCGGAATAGAGATGGAAGCGCTGACAGCCGTGAGTGTTGCAGCTTTAACAGTCTATGACATGTGCAAAGCATTGGATAAATCAATTACTATAAAAGAAATTAAATTGTTAAGTAAAACCGGAGGAAAGAGTGGAGACTTTATTAATCCGTGAGAATCCGTTCGATCAGTTAAATCCGTGTTCTATTAAGGTTGGAAAGATCGCTGCTATCTCCATTAGCAAGAAGAAAGGCATACCAAAGTCGAATGTTGGTTCAGCACAATTGATTGAGTATCACGGAATAGATGGCGATGCACACGCAGGTAACTGGCACAGGCAGGTAAGTTTTCTTGCAATAGAAAGTATTGTTACTATGCGGAAAAAAGGGTTACCGAAACTTCGTCCCGGCGCTTTTGCAGAAAATATCACCACGGAATTTATTAATCTTCCCGGCTTAGAGGTTGGCAACAAAATTAAAATCGGAAATGAAGTTGAGCTTGAAGTTACACAGATAGGAAAAGAATGTCACACCAAGTGTGCTATTTACTTTAAAGTTGGCGATTGTGTTATGCCTTCAGAAGGCATATTTGCAAAAGTGATTAAAGGCGGGACGATTTACATTTCAGATGAAATTAGAATAGAAGATTAAAATGATATCATACTCAGAAGCATATAAAATTATACGAGACGAAGTTCAAAAGCTGAAACTGTATACCGAAGAAGTTGATCTGCTGGGTTCACTTAACAGAATTTTAGCTGAGGATATTTTCGCTGACACAAATCTCCCCCCGTTTGATAACTCTGCAATGGATGGATATGCAGTAAAGTTCAATCCTTCACGCAAACAATGGAAGATGATTGGAGAAATTTCTGCAGGTAACTTTAATCTTTTTACACTTGATGATGATTCTGCCGTGTTGATAATGACGGGTAGCAAACTGCCTGTAAATGCTTCTGCGGTTATTGCCGTTGAAGATGTAATTACAGAAAACGGATTTGTAAAGCTTGCTGAAGGAAAAATAATAAAAGAAAATCAGCATATAAGAAAAAAGGGAGCAGACTTATCGGAAGGTGTTCTAGCGCTGGGGAAAAATCAATTAATTACTTCTAACAAAATTTCTTTGCTTGGAGCGAGTGGAAAAGCGAGAGTAAAGGTTTATCGCAAATTAAAATTCGGAGTGCTTGCAACTGGCGATGAACTTGTTGATATAGAAGGTAAAATTTCAGACGACAAGATAAGAGGTACGAATCTCTATTCAATTATTTCTGCAGTGAATGAATTTAATATGGATGCCGTTAATTTTGGTTTCGTGGGAGATAATAAAGAAAAAATCAAAGCAAAACTTTCAGAGGCTTTCAACAGCGATATTGATTTCCTTCTTACAACCGGCGGTGTCTCTGTTGGCAAGTATGATTACCTAAAAGAATTGCTTATTGAGTTTGGGATTGATATTAAATTCTGGAAAGTGAAAATAAAACCTGGTAAGCCGCTTGTATTCGGTGTTTGGGAAAAAGA
>DATDOL010000237.1:0-2582 GCA_035293265.1 Ignavibacteriaceae bacterium
TCCCATTTGCATATTCAGGAGAAACACACCTGTAGTTATTAATCCCTCACCGCTGACACCTAAATCCTTTAAACTTGAAATTCTTACAATGCCAAATAATATTAAATCATATATATCAACAAAGTATCCTAATGCAGATACAATAATTGTTGTGTTAAAAAGACTTTTTGCAAATTTAATTCGCTCTTTTATCATATCAGTTAGAAAATATAATCTTTAATATTTTTTTTTGAATGGTTCTGAAAGAAATTATAAAATATTATGTTAAGTTGGTATGAAAGTTATCTAATTATAAAGTAATAAAATCAACTCAAAAATATTATTAGAGCTTAAATAAAACTGCGCTAAAAAAATTTTTGGATTAATTATTGGTATTGCGCTTGGTTTACTATTAAATTGATTCATTGAGACTTAAGCGCTAATCTTATTGATTGTCAATTATATTTCATCTGTTATTAGATACATCTTTTTACGAATGATATTGATTGTTGCCAGAATTTTTAGATTTAACAATATTATTGCTTACTCGGTGTACACACGGCCCAATTTGTAATCTTCAGCACACCAAACAATAACTTATTAATTTAACTTACTTTGGTTACGAATCGAAAAAAAAAGAATATTATTACTTGAATAGATAATATTGATTCTTTTATTTGCTTGCATAAATTTCTCTGATAACACTGACTTAGAAATAATTAATCTGATTAAGTTTATCTTTTTTCGGAACTCTTCTTCTGGCACTGATTCGGATTTCACTTAGGATTTTAAATAAATTTAATATGAGGAACATAAAAATGTATTTTAAATGGAGACATATACTCAAATTAATAATACTGTCAGTAATTCTCTCGGCAGCAGCCAGTTTTACCTCAGGTCAAACTGTCAAACCGGATAGTGCTCTAAATATAATCCTCAGTGAACTGCAAGGTATGCCACTTTCTCTTTCAGAAGCACTTGAACTTGCTCAGAAAAATTCAACATCCCTTGGTAAAGCCGAAGCAGTCTATATGGCAACTTTAGGGGTTTTAAAAAGAGAACGCGGTTACTTTGATCCCGAACTGTATTTTAATTTGTATCATCATGATTTGCAGATTCCAACTGCATCATACTTTTCAGGCGCCGATGTTCTTATTACTGAAGAGACAACATCTCAGACCGGACTGAAGCTGAATCTACCGGTTGGAACCGAGCTCGAACTTGCTTTGAATACATTCAACCTCAATACAAATTCACAATTTGCTTTTTTAAATCCTGAGTATAATGCTTTTGGCAGTCTCAGATTTCGTCAGCCATTGTTAGCTGGATTTACTGCAACAGGTCGTAGAGAGTTGACACGTGCAGAACTTGAATACGAAGCTGCAAAAGCTCTTTACGATCAGGAAGTCATTGCAGTATCAAGTGAAGTTGAAAAAGCTTACTGGAATCTTTATACTGCTGAAAGAGATTATGGGGTTCAAAAACTGGTTCGCGATCGTGCCAAGGAATTTTTAACAGAAACTGAACTCCGTGAAAAAGCCGGAATAGTTGGACCAAGTCAGGTAGCAAATGCCAAAACTTTTTTAGCAGAACAGGAACTTCTTCTTATTGATCAGGAGGAAGCTCACGATGCTCAATCAGATCTTCTGGCAGTATTAATAGGCATGCGACCAGAAACGGGATTCCTTCGTTTTAAAACTGTCGATGAACCCACTCTTGATTTTCCTATTGAATCGGTTGATTTATTGATTCGTTACGCACTCGAAAGCAATCTTCAACTTCAAGCTGTACAAAAAGAAATTGATGTTGCAAATTCATTGGTTGATGCTGCTGCATGGGAAGTGCTGCCGAGTTTAGATCTTATTGGATCATTATCGAGTGCAGGTATTGGTGGAGATTCCCAGGATGTAATTTTCGGGAGTGATACATTACGTTCAACAAGTGGAGGAAGTTTTGGTGATATGCTGAACCAGGTTTTCAAAAGAGATTATCCGGGATGGAGTGTTGGATTGGAATTCAGTGTCCCTATCGGATTTCGAAGCGGGATAGGTGAAAAGGATAGGCTGGAAGCTGTAGTTTTTATAGCTGAGCAGCAATATATTGAACTATCGCGTACTCTTGAAGAATCAGTTCGTAAAGCCCATCGTGAACTTACTCACGGAAATATGCGGCTTAAAGCTGCAACAGATGGAGTTGACGCAGCACAGGAGCAGGTTCGTATTGGTGTCATAGAATTTCAGAACGGTCGTATTACGGCATTCGAGCTCGTTCGTCTCGGAGAAGATTTTGCAAAAGCACAACGCAGATACTCTGAAGCATTGGTTCGTACTGTTAATGCAGTAGCAACATTAAAACAGTTTACTTCGGGCAGATACCCGGAGAATACAAATTTTGAATAAGGAGGTTCTAATGAAAAAGATAAATCAAGAAAAAATTATTAATAAAAAAATATTTCCTCGACCAGTTTTATTTGGTTTAGTTATAGTTTCACTTACTCTTCTAAACACAAATTGTTCTGACCAGCAAGCTGATAGCGGTCAATTTTCAATGCCGCCAATGCCTGTTGAGGTTACGATTGTTACAGAGCAAAAAATGTCTGACAG
>DATDOL010000238.1:0-9860 GCA_035293265.1 Ignavibacteriaceae bacterium
ATATTAGATGTCCGAATTCATCAACTAACCATTGGAGGAAGAAATGAAAAAAATTTTACTATTACTTTTCGTTTGCGGGTTTATACTTCAATCTGAAGCTTACGATAAAAAATCACTAGTAGAAAGATTCACAAATTGTTCCTGCGGACCGTGCGCTCAACTTAACAATTCATGGTATAATGCAACAACAGCCAATCTAATAAATTCAGGATTAATGACTCACATTGTTTACAACGGCGACTGGCCTTCACCCGGTGAATGCGATCCGATGCATTTATTAAACCAGGCAAATAATAATTCCAGAATTGCTTATTATGGTGTCAATGCTGTGCCGTGGATTGAAATTAATGGAACTACATTTAATACCGGCGGAGGTTCAACAGGTTTTACAAATACAATCAACAGCGGTAATTCTCAATTTGCACCTTTTAAAATAATACTAACACCAGAAAGATTTTCAAACAATGTAATTGATGTTGGTGTAAAAATAATCAGGGATCCTTCCGACGTAACTACTTTCGGAAATATTAAACTCCAGGTGGCTTTAACTGAAAAAAATGTAACTGTAACTGGAAATCCATGCTGTTCAAATGGTGAGACTCAGTTTTTCAGCATTTGCAGGGACTTACTGCCGGATGCCCAAGGAACGACATTTACAATTCCAGCCCCAGGCGATTCAGTTGAACTGAACCTGCAATATATTCCAACGGCAGATTTTATAGCAGCAGTAAATTTCGATAGTCTTCGTGTGGTTGCATTCATCCAGGATAAAAATAATCAACAGGTTTTTCAATCAACAATGACAGATGTAATTCCTTCTGATCGTGTCAATGCTGCATTCCAGGTTGATGAGTATATGGGCGCTTCACCATTCACAGTTACTTTCCAGGATTTTTCAACTGCAACCGCTTCCTCATCTATTATTTCCTGGGAATGGGACCTTGACAGCGATGGAACCATTGATTCGAATGATCCTGAACCAACATGGACATATTCCGCTGAACAAACATATACTGTCACTTTAACCGTCAGTGACGGAACAGAATCGCATACCCGTATTCTTGAAGATTATATTATCGTGCTCGGATCTTCATCAAATATTCTGGTTGTAAACGGAATTGCGTATGTCACTTATCCAGCGGAGATGCTAAATTTTTACAGCAGCTCAGCTTGCTTTGGAAACCACCAGGTTGATGTTTGGGATTTATTTGGCGACCAGGGATTTGATTATAGTGCAAATCCCAATATCCTGCAGGTAAATTTATTTAACAGAGATATTCCCAATTCAATTTTAAAGCTTTACTCGAAAGTAATCTGGATAGGAAATAATTTCAGCGGCGACCTTGCTTTCTTTAATAATCAACAAGTACTGGATTATGTCGGGATCGGAGGTAATTTCTTGCTTGCAACAAGAATGGCAAATCTTTTCTTCTCATCAGAATTAAAAAATTATTGCGGTATTCAATCCTTCACAGGAGATATGACTGCAACTCAATTAATTGCTCTTGATCCTAATCTTATCGATGTACCGGCCCTGTCAGGACATACTTACGTTCATTACCCGACATTAAGTCCCGGATCAGAAGCCACCCCGATTTTCGATGACAACCTTGCAACTGGTTACATTGCGGGATTCAGAATTAAAAAAACCGATGAAGGAGATTTTATTTTTATTGCCGGTCGTCCTTATCGTTATGACAATTCAGCTTCCAACACTAACTATAATTACATTATTGATAACTGGATGACTGGTGTTATAGTCGGAGCTGAGAATGATGATCCTGCTAATGTTGTTAATGAATACAGACTTTATCAGAATTATCCGAACCCATTCAATCCGGCTACACAAATTTCTTATTCAATACCTAACTCCGAACTCGTCACATTAAAAATTTATGATGTGCTCGGAAAAGAAATTCATACGCTTGTAAACGAAGTTCAGAGTGCGAATACTTACACAATAACATTTGATGCCGGAAAGCTTTCAAGCGGTATTTATTTTTACAAACTTAAAGCCGGTAACTTTGCTGAAACAAGAAAGATGATTCTTTTAAGATGATTTTTGTTGAATAGTTAAACTTATTATGCCCTGAAATTTATACGAGTTTCAGGGCAATTTTATTTTTATAGTTTCAATAAAATTAAAGCTGATTTATGAAATCCAATACCTGTTTTGTCAACGTCTTAATAATTTTTCTTTGGTTGACATTGCCAATTAATATAAATGCTCAGGTTGACTTGCTAATTAATAAAATAAGCTGGCTTTCAGGTTGCTGGAAAATGATTGAGGGTGATCTCACTATCAGGGAACTTTGGATGACTGCTTCAGGAGGTATGATGATAGGAATGAGTCAATCCGTTTCGAATGACAAAACCTCTGGTTTTGAGTTTCTCAGGATTGAGGAGCAAGATGGCAAACTTGTTTATACTGCAATTCCATCCGGACAAACCGAAACTTCATTCTACCAGGTCGAGCTAAATGATACACTGGCAATCTTTGAAAACTTAGAACATGATTTTCCGCAAAGAATTATTTACACTCTAATAAATAAAGATTCGCTCAATGCTCGGGTTGAAGCTGTTACTAATGGCAAGCTGGAGGGTTTTGATATTCCTATGCGTAAGACCGATTGTACTAATTGATTCAGAATTTTTAATTAAAACACTTTAAGGATATTCTAACAAAAAATTAAAAATCATAACTAAGGTTACCACTGATTTTTGGATTTATGGCTCTTAGTAATAATACAACAACTTTATCTCAGTCAAAAAATAAAAAATCCTTTGGAGAAAAATTCCCCAAAAGGATATGATTATTGATTAATTAACTTATCATAAATGAACATTTAGAATTACACTTGCAGATCCAATACCGAAGAACGATGAACTTTGTCCCGATGCAGTTGAACCTCCGACTGTTTCTTCGGGTGTGCCCTGACTTCTGAATCCAAGATTATATTTGCCGCCGAGAGACAATCCTTCAGTAAAGTACCAATCGAATCCAAAATTAATTCCGATACCAATACCGTTCCCGGTCAATTCAGTTGTGGTGGTTGACCCGGCTGTAATTTCATGTAACTCAGAAGAAAATGTTCCATAATTTATATTTACACCGATATAAGGAGAAACTCCGTACAGCGCTTTAAGATGGTAATTGCCATCAAGTGCGATTCCCACGCTTGTAGCTGAGAATTCTTCCCTATCGCCATTGGAAAATTCCTGCTCAGTGGATGCGGTTCCAAAGTTCCATCCAAATGTTACACCAACCTGACTGGTAAAAAAGTACCGAAACCCCGCACCAAATAGATCCATCTGATCAGCCGGGTAAACGGAAACCGTGCTGACATAAAAGGGATCAAAATTACTCTGGAAAGGTGTATACAAAAAGACAAAGGACTTTGAACCTGCCCTAACTTCGGGTTTAGGGCCATCATAATTTGAATTAACCTGTGCAAATCCGAGTGGCATAACTGCAAACAACAACACTAAAATAATTTGCTTCATAATATGTTCTCCTAAACAATTGTTATAAATTAATTTTAACACCACTTACTAAAAGATATTGATTTAGTCCATTCAAAATTTATTCCAGACCATTCATTCAAGAACAGCAATAAACAAAGCTGTTTCTAATTAAAAATTGAAGTACATCGGAAGATTCTAATCCTTTTCCTCCAATTCTTGCCAGTTAACTAATAAATTTATAGTTTTCAAAACATAACTAATCAGATAAAAAAAATTCAATTCTGAGTGTAAATAAATTCATACACAAAAAATTAATTGAAAGCATTATTATGTACATCATAAAATTTTTATTATAGCATAGGTTATAGATATGCCGTTATTTATGGATCGTCACGATGGACTCGATGCAACTGCAAAATCTATCGCAGAGGCCCATCAATTAGATCTTGAGAAGCAAGCAGAATATGGTTGTAAAGCATTGACATACTGGTTTGATGAAGATAAGCAAATAGCTTTTTGCCTGATTGAAGCTCCGAATAAAAAAGCAGTAGAAGAAATGCATAGAAATTCACACGGACTGGTACCGAATCAAATAATAGAAGTACACTTTAAAACAGTAGAATACTTTTTAGGGCGGATTTCTGATCCCGAATCTTCAAAAAATTCGGAGCAGTTTATTAATGAAACAGCATTTCGTGCAATTATATATGTAGACTGTAAATGTTTGTTAACAACTTCAAAAGCCGGACATGAAAAAGAATTTGGAATCAGAAACATTTTCAACAATCTGATTCGTCCGGCGTTGAAAGAATTTGATGGCATTGAAGTGAAAATTAAAAACGAAGGGTTTATGGCTTCATTCATATCAGTTTCAAAATCCGTCAAATATGCTGTCAAAATTCAATCAACTCTTAAAGAATTAAATAGTAAGACAAAAGGAAGTAAAATATTTGCATCTATTGGATTAAGTGGCGGATACCCTGTCACCGATACAGATAATTTTTTTGGGGAAACTATCCTGCTGGCAAAACGATTATGTGAAATAGCGAATGAAGGAGAAATAGTTATCTCTTCTTCAGTTCGAAACCTGTTTGAAGGAAATGAATTTAATGCTGGTAAAGGATCAATTAAAATTATAAATCCCGCTGAAGAAAAATTCCTGAACCAGTTGATGGAATTAACAGAGCAGGTTTGGAATGACGAAGAATTTAACGTAGTTCACTTCAGCAGAAAAATTGGATTGAGTAAAGCACAATTATATCGCAAAGTCACTTCTTTAACAGGCTCTTCACCCAATGAATTTATCAGAATGTATATGTTAAATAAAGCTTTAAAGTTTATAGAAAAAAAACAGGGTAATATTTCTGAAATAGCTTATGAAGCCGGTTTTAGTAACCCTTCTTATTTTTCAAAATGTTTTCAAAAGAGATACGGTGTCCTTCCCTCCGAATATGCTAACATGATAGTCTAATTTTTTTATTTTTATTCACATTTCGATTAAGTCTTCTCAAATATTGCCGAGTATGAATCAAATGTGCTATAAATTGAACTAAAAGTAGCAGACAAACACCAGGTTTTAATTTAATATTGATTTGAAAGTATACTGAACAGTTAGGACAACGAGAACTGTTTAGTTTCTATAATTAAAACACTATTTATTAATAATTGGAGGCTGGAATGAAAAACTTAATTATGTTTTTCGTCTCAATTGCTATTGTTTCAATGATGTCGAATAATACTTTGGCTCAGGATAATAGCAAAGATAAAATTTCTATGAAACGATATATGGTTGAACGAACCTTTCCTGATGGTCTGGAGATACCAGTAAATTTAGAAGGAAGTGCAATATGTTTAAACGTCGTTTCGACAAATGTAGAAGATAATGTTTTCTGGGTTCATTCCTATGTTACCACTGATCATAAAAAAACTTTCTGCATTTATGATGCTCCTTCTCCAGAAGCAATAAGAAAAGCAGCCGAGAAAAATGGTTTACCTGTCGATAATATTACAGAAGTTAGTGTCCTCGATCCGTACTTTTATAAATGATCATCTTAATTAATAATGCCCTCGATTATGAGGGCTTTTTTCACATCAATGCATCAACCGGATAATATAGGTGATTCTTCTCTCAAGTCCCTATATTCTCAACGCCCGAAAATCACAATGTGAGTGATTTAAAAATCTGAATTTGTTTAACCGGTCTATTGAAAAAATAGTTGAATTCTGTTCAGATTCCTTCATTTCAGCACTAAATAATAGAAGTCAAATTATAAAGAATAAAACTCTGCCAAAGTTGTCGGTTAAAAAATCATACCGGAGTAATATGAAAAATTACCATTAAACTTTTTCCATCTGATAGTAATATTGTTCCATTTTATATCCTAATCTCAATTTGTAACGGTGTTTGTTTATAGAAGAAATCAAAATAAAAGTGCAAAACTTGCAGTGTAGCAACAATTAAGTGGTTAATCATCTATTGGCATGGGAGTTGGAGTTGCGTTACCGAAGGATGCTAATGAAATGAGGGATTTAATGAGTAATTCCGAAGAAAGGAATTATGAATGGATTCTTTGATACTTTGGCATTCTTGGTTACAAATCTGCCTTAATTATTGCTGTACTGTCATACCAAGAATCGAATCCGTTGAAATGATTAGATATTAAACTAAGATTCATAATCTTAAAAATGTATACGATTAATTTTTAAGAATTATACATAACAATGAGTTTAATTAAATTTTATTAACAAGAAGAGAAACAAGGTTATGAGTTCAATGCAAATGTTTTTAGTAATAGGCGGGTTAGTATTGCTATCATTCTTAATGATTAATTTTTACTCCGCTTCAGATTTACAATATAATGTAATAAACCATAATGAGGCTGTTATTACAGCTTCCGGAATTGGTCAATCCCTGATTGAAGAAATAGCAGGCAAAGCATTTGATGAAGAAACCATATTTGATGTTATCAACGCCACTAATTTGTTAACTATCCCAGATTCTTTAGGTTATGATTCAGGAGAAACGAACCGCTTATTATTCGACGATATTGATGATTACAATAATTACACTGGTGTTGACTCACTTGGTGGAATGGGGAACTTCAATTATAAAATTAAAATTTATTATGGCCAAAAACTCAATCCTAACCAAAAAAGTACTTCAAGAACTTTTACAAAACGGGCTGATATTGATATTGTGAATGCTTTTATGCAGGATACACTTAAATTAAACTATGTTTACACATATTAAAATAAAGGATAATTGATATGTATACTCTACTGGATATATTAGGTTCTACAGTCGTTGGCGGAATACTTTATCTGATGTTATTTCAGGTCAATGCTCAAATTTCATCAACCTCTGTTAGTATGCTTACAAGTACTTTTTCCTCACGAAATACTGTCGATGCCGGATATATACTTGAATACGATATAAGTAAACTCGGGTATCTTGTAGCTAATGATTTTATTACCACGGCTGAGGAGCATAAAATTGAATTCTCGTCAGATCTCGATAATAATGGTACTGTAGAAAATGTTCTTTATGTACTCGGAAATGTAAATGAAATGACCGGAACAATGAATCCAAATGATCGTCCTCTGTATAGAAAAGTAGCGAATGGCGACACCAATATGGTCTCGGTATTACGAGATTTCAACATCTCTTATCTCGACTCAGCAGGTAATGCTATAAGTTATGCATCCCTGAATAATCAGACAAGCCGGAACAGCATACGCGGAATACATTTATATTTAAGGATTGAATCAAGTGATCCCACAGATGGAATTTATCCTTACATAGAATTTGAGCGAAGAATTACTCCTAAAAACCTGGGTAGAATTTAAAATAATATTACAATAATAATCACGAAAGGAACCTACAATGGGAAAAGCAATATTAATCGTCATACTTGGAAGTATTGTGCTTTTGGGTACGCTGAACATGAATACTAATAGGTATTTAAACAGCGATACAGAAAATTCGGTTGATTTTTACGCAGATGCACACGCAAGAAATATAGCTTGCAGCATGACACAAATGCTTCTATCTCAAATTGCGGATAATATGGCCTACAAAACTAGCGGGACTCAGCAATCATCTTTCTTTGGAGGAAATACAGAATATTCCGTTAGCCGCGTTTTATTTGCAGGAGATTCATTAACAAGAGTTCAGGTTACAGCCAATTACATGGGAAAAGCACGGCAGGTTACAGCTTACTGTAAACCGGGCGGATGGACCCCTCCGTTTCTAAGAGGTGCCTGGACTGCAAATGGTAATTTAAATCAAACAATCAGCGATATGTACATTGATGGAAGAGATTATAAGCTGGATGGTACGATCGTGCCAACTAACGGTATGTACGGTGTATCCACCAGCGTACCATTCGTTAATACCTATTTCGCTGCAATTGGGGGAACAAACAATTTAATAGATTATCCAATGCAATTTCCGGAAAATCCTAATATTATTGAACAATACAACTGGGGAGGAAATTTTCCAGAAACTCCAGATGAGATTTTAGGTTATCCTGAAGGTACACTTAAAGGCATAGCACAAAGTAAAGTATCAGGCAGTCAGTATGTTACCAATGTAAGTAGTTTAGTATTCCCTTTAAGCGGAGTGACTTATGTTGATTTACCAGCTAATTCATCTGTTGATCTGGATTTAAAATATGTCAGCAGTACTGCAAACAAAGGTATATTAATAGTACATGCTCCAAATCGTTCAAGTAAGGTAAACCATCTAAAAAGTGAGTATCCTAATAAAACCAATAGTATTCCTTTTAAAGGAATTATAATTACTGATTATTCATTTCACCACCATTTGAATATTTTGGGGGCAGTTTTACAGCTCTCACCAAACCTTGAATTAAGTAAAATATGTAATGGTAATAAAGATCACTGGGTACATTTTTCGAGAGAAGCAATAATTAATGCTACTGAAGTTGTAGCTAAAAATTCGAAGTATTCAGGTAATAATAACTGGGGTGGAGACAATGTTTATGCGGGTTTGGGCCCAAGAAGATATCACGTTAAGTACTGGTACGAATAAAATTTAAAGTACCATTAATATTATTACAGCAGTCGAAATAACTTCGACTGCTGTTTTGTTTTAAAATTTACTGCGGTGCATCATCAGTGTATTTCTGTTTAATCTTTTCTTCTGCTTCTATATCCACAACACCTGAAATTCTTTGAGCAAGAGACTTTCCATCAAGCTTATGAAATTCTAAAACTTCAAGAGGTGTTCCGCACTCTGGATATTCTTTTAATCCAAGGTTCATAAATTCTTTATTAGCAATCTCACCAAGTTCAGTTAATACATTTAGTAATCTGTCACCTAATCCACCAACTGCAGAGTGATCTTCAAGCACAAATATTTTTTTCTGACCTGATACAATTTTCTTCAGCCATTCTTTATCAATCTTATTCAGCCATGGCATATTAATAACCTTCAAACTAAATCCGATCTTCTTTAAATAATGAGCAGCAACTAAAGCTTCGTGAAGCATAACCGGTCCGTAACCAAATAAAATCGCATCATTACCTTTGGTTAATTGAGCTCCAATACCGACTTTGAAATTATAATCCTTCGGTAGTTGAATTCTTTCGGGTGAAGGTCCAATCACCAATCGCAGAACACAATTTTCTTCAGCTTTGTTTATGCAGTAATCAGTTGCCCACTTTGTCTCTTCTGCATTGCATGGCTGAATTATGGTTATGTTTGGCAATGCTCCAAACAATGAAATATCTCTCACACTTTGGTGTGATTTTCCCGGACCTGCTGGAATCATTCCTGAGAAATGACATGTGTAAATTATTTTTGTTTTTTCACCTGCGTTGTTGTAAATATGTTCATTTGCACGGGCTGCTAGAAAGCTGGCAAAAGTATTAACGATTGGTATCAATCCCATTCTTGCAAGGCCGCCAGCCATAGAAACCATATCCTGTTCTGCAATTCCGTTTTCAATAAATCTATCGGGATAAGTCTTTTCAAAGTTACGCAGCTTACAATCAGCAGAAAGATCACCATCCAACACGACAAATTTTTTATTAGTCTTTGCAAGTTCAACCAGAGCTTCACCGTAAGCTTCGGTTACAAATTCTTTATCGAGCTTTGTTATAGGTTTTCCTTCAGATTTGTTTTCAGGAATCTGAATTCTTCCAACGCCAAGTTTTTTTGAAAGTTTGTTTATCGATTCAGTCAGTTCAGCCAAACCCTTTTCATAGCTTGAATCATCAGGTGCACCGGAATGCCATTTATAAAGCGTCTTTCCCTGGAAAGTTTCTGTGAGAGGTTTTTCCATAAAAGAAATTCCCCTTCCCTTTATTGTATCCGCGACGATCATTTTGGGTTTATTAATAACTTTTTTCAAATCAGAAAAAGTTTTTTT
>DATDOL010000239.1:0-19411 GCA_035293265.1 Ignavibacteriaceae bacterium
AAAAAAAGAACTTGGCGGATTAAGATTCAAGCTTTCCGTTACTTATTGGGTAATCATTCTGCTTTCAATAATCATGTTCGCTTTGGGCATTGTACTTTTGAGCATACCGGCGATCGCAGGGATTCAAGGTAAAACAGGTGATGTTCATTCATTGATCACAGCCGGTTTCGGGATTGCGGATCTTGCTGCACTTTTTCTCTTTCGACCAATAGAAAGAATTCATAAAATTATGGGCGATATGACTCAAATCATTCTTGCACTTAACAGCTACCAGGCACAGGTCGGTTTACGATTGATGGAACTGGATGCTACAGACCGTCCTTCAATGGGTAAGACAGCACTTAATATAAGTGCAGCAGCAAAAGACAGCATCAAACTTGTTCAGGAATATTTTGAAGCAAGGGAGCCGGCGAAATAATAATTTTATCATTTTAAATATCTTTATTAATAAATTTTCATACTTATGAAATATTACGCACTCTTTTATTACTTTGTTGATGATTACATCAGGAGAAGAACTGAATTTCGTGAAGAACATCTTAAGCTTGCAAATGAATCGAACAAGCGTAGTGAATTAATTATTGCAGGTGCTTTCAGCGATCCGGCGGACAGTGCATTGCTGGTTTTTTGTGTAAATGATAAATCTGTCATTGAAGAATTCATCAGAAAGGATCCTTATTACAAAAATGGATTGGTAACAAGTTATGAAATCCGTGAATGGACTGTTGTTATCGGTAACAAATAAGATTAAAATTTTAGAGTACAAAATTCAGAAAAAACTATGTCATCTTATATGATTGTTGAAATAGATGTCAAAGATCCGGTTGGATACGAAGATTATAAAAAACAGACTCCTGCTTCGCTCAAACCGTATGGCGGAAAATTTATTGTGCGCGGTGGAAATCCTCAATTGATAGAAGGTGAGACGGAGCCAACCCGGATTGTTATCCTGCAATTTGAGAATTCAGAAAAAGCTAAGGCCTGGTGGAATTCCCCTGAATACGAAGGTCCAAAAAAGTTGAGACAAACAACAGCAAAAACCAGGATGATTCTTGTCGAAGGTACTTGAAGTTATTTTGTCCGATTATTTATGAAGTGAATTGTAAACCGCCTGACCTGTTAACTTTTCTACATTCCATTCGAAGCTGATAGATTTACTTTCTTTCCTTACTTCACAATCGCCGTAAGCACAGAATTTACAGAGTTCAAACCTGCAATAATCAAAATGAATTTTAATCTGCGCAGTTGGATATTTTTTCTTCAGCTCAGCCTCAATTCTTTTTTCCTCTTTATGTGATTGCTCGATGGTGAAAAAGAAGGGGAGCAATAAGTGAAAGTCAATAAATATCTTGTCGCCGGATTTCCAGTAACGCAGCTCGTGCATATCTATCCAAAATTCTTTTTTTATATGAACCAAAGTATCCGATAATTCTTTTATGATTACCGGGTTAGTTTCAAGCATTAATCCCCCGATAGATTCTCTCATCAGCTTCATGCCGGTATGAACAATATTCAGTGCGACTATTATTGCAACCAGCGGATCGATTAATTCAAATCCAGTCAACATAACCAGTAAAATCCCGATGAACACTCCGATGCTTGTGAATGAATCTGTTAGAACATGTTTGCCGTCTGCAATCAGCGTAATAGAATTGGTTTTTTTTCCGGTGTGAACAAGGTAGTAACCAAGAATAAGATTTATCAGTCCTGCACCGCTGACAACATAAATTCCGACGTTGAGTGATTTAAGTTCTAAACCGGTTATTAAATCCTTCATCGCTGTATAAATAATTACGATTGCTGCAATAACAATTAACAAACCTTCAACTCCTGCAGAAAAATATTCTACATTGCCATGTCCGTAACGATGCGAATCATCAGCCGGTTTAGAACTCAGGATGATGCTGTATAACGCCATTGAAGTTGCAAGCACATGAACAACGGATTCTGCAGCATCCGAAAAAATTGCTGCAGAACCTGTAATGAAATAAGCACCGATTTTAGCAATGAACATTCCAAAGCCAACAAACAATGAAATGAGTGCTGCTTTTTTTCTTAGCTTAATTTGCTGTTCATTCTTCATTTTAGAATTAATTAGTCAGCTGATGATAAAGGAGGTAAGCGATTTGTTCCAAATTATTTCCCCATAAATTTAAGTAGCGATTAATTTTTTAATCTTTCTTAAAACTTAAAAGAACCAATACTAAAATAATAATCTCCTGGATATTTATGAATAATCTGAAAAAGAATTTAATGTGTTTTGGTGATGAGATTCCTGTAAATCTTAAATGTTGCTTTAGTTGATAATAATAAATTCTGATTCAGCAGGTCGGATTTCATCGTACAATCTTTTTAATTCCTCGTAGGCAAAATGACTGCCGCGCTGTGCAGCCATTCTAAAATAATTAACAGCTTCAGATCTGGATTTATTCACACCAATTCCGTTTTCATAACACATAGCGACAGAAACCTGTGCGAGAAGTGAACCCTGTGAAGCTAAATCGTTAAGCGTTTCAAAATCTTTTTTTGCATCGGTTAAAACAATGGAATCAAAAATTCTTGAAGAAATTAATCTTACCCTTGCCTCCGGACTTCCCAAATTTTCAGCAGCTTGCCAGATATTTAATCCTCTGCCTTTATCAACCTCGAGAAATCTGCCGGTATAATAATTTAACCCGAGCTCAATCATCGCCGGAATATAATTTTTTGAAGCAGAATTGATCAGCATTTCTAGAGCATCATTTAAATCTATCCTTCTGTCAAAACCGGTTGATACTAATCCGTACCAAACAAATTCGGCTTCTGTGCTTCCTTCTTTGGCTTCTGATTGTAACTGATTAAGAAAATCTGATTTAGACGATAATTGCCAGAGAAGATTTGTGGATTTTGGTGAATCATTTCTCAGAGCCCTATAATAATATGATGCTGCAGTTATCTCATCTTTTCTGAAGTAAATTCCTTTCTCATACATTCTGCCAAGAATCGTTTGAGCTTCGGGGCTGCCGTTGTTCGCAATTTCTATCAGAGCATCGATTTTTGTTTTTGCAGATATTTGGTTCAGAGAATATGAAGTGTCCGTTTTAAATTTATTAATGATGCTATCTGAAGCCATTATTTCAATGTCTGCGATAATCATACTGTCAGTGATTTGAACTGCAGAATCCGTGATAGTATCGAAATCAATAAAACTTAGTCCAAGGTTTGAAGTCAGTTTCGTGTTTTTCGGATCATTGATAATTTCATCTTCGTCAGAAACAATACCCGGTTTTGAACTGAATAATGAATCGACAATTGATTTTGAAATTCTAGGTTCAAGCTGTGGTATAACTTCAGCTGCCGGTTTAAATTCACCATCTGCTGATTTTTTTATCCAGTAATAAGCAAGGTTCCAGTTTCTTTTTACTACCAAATTATCAGTATAAAGAACACCAACCACATATTGTGCCTGCACCATACCATCATTCGCTGCACCTTTAAAATATTTAAAAGCTGAAAACGGATTCCATGGGACTCCAATTCCATTTATAAGCATAATACCATAATTATATTTTGCAGCCGTAAGATTTTTGTCAGCAGCTTTTTTTATCCAGAATATTGCCTGTAAAGTATCGGCAGGAATTCCTTCGCCCATCAGATATCTTAATCCAAGTTCATGTTGTGCAAGTGGATCACCTGCGTTTGCTTCCTGTGTTAACGTGAATTGCTGCCATATCTGGTAAGCTAAATCAGGCCGGTAAAAATAAGGTGTCGTTCTCTGTGGTTTATTATTTCGGAATGCAAGACTCTTAGTTGTATCCTGAGCGGATAAAAAATTTGAAGCTGTAAAAATGAGAATCAAAAAAGAAACGCAAAACAGGTATTTCATTAATTAAATCTTACTAACACAATTTTTATTTGATTTGGTAAATATAGTTTTTTACCTGAAGGAACTTCAAGTGAAATTAAAATAAAACAGGATTACAACGTTATTAGACAGGGTGAGAATTAACGTGGTTTAGCTGGTGTTTTTTAAAATATTTTTTCATCGGCTTGAAATAATAGTCTCTCCATCCCTTTTCATATTTCCTGCTTTCACCTGAAGGTATATTTGTGTGTAGAATAGTTAGCTTTGTGCCGTCATCAACTTTTTCAAATAGGATTTCAAGGGTTGAATCGGCAGCTCCGGGAGGAAATTCTGTTGTACGCCAGGTTTGAACAATTCTGCCGTAAGGCTGAATAATTATGTTGCTTCCACTAATGTAGCCATCCCACGCTGTGAACCGTGTTCCTCTTCTCGGTAAAATTTGTGCCTTGCCGCCGGTAAATGAAGAATGTTTATCGCTGCTTAGCCATGCATCAAATAAGATTTTAGCGCTCACGGGGAAGGTCTCCGAGAGTCTGATAGTTTCTCTCAATTGTTCTATCCTTTTTTAACAAGAATAATAAAATTGTATATGAGAGGCAACCATTAAATTCAGAAAATTGAAAATCTACTGAAATAGAGAGATTAGAGAGTCTTTTATGAATCACATTGCTATTAGCAATTTCAACTAAAATATCTTTTAGAACAAAATTGATATTATTTCAATCTTGCTCTATATTTGAGAACAAAAAATATTTATGTCCCGCAGCCGTAAAGTTAAGTACATTTTTATAACAGGTGGAGTTGTATCTTCATTAGGCAAAGGTATCGCCGCTTCTTCATTAGGACTTCTCTTAAAACAACGCGGCTACAAAGTAACAATTCAGAAATTCGATCCCTATATAAATGTTGACCCCGGAACGATGAGTCCGTTTCAGCACGGTGAGGTCTATGTTACTGACGATGGTGCTGAAACAGATTTAGATCTTGGACATTATGAGAGATTTCTGGATGTCAGCATGTCCCGCGCAAATAATACAACCACCGGACAAGTTTACAACGAAGTTATCACGAAGGAGCGAAGAGGCGACTATCTTGGAGCTACGGTACAGGTTATACCTCACATCACTGACGAAATTAAGCAGAGATTAAGAAAACTTAGCGAGCTTGGTGATTATGATGTTATTATTACTGAGATTGGTGGAACTGTTGGCGATATTGAAGGTCTCCCTTTTATTGAAGCTATGCGTCAACACATGATGGAATTTGGAAGAGCTAACTCAATGAGCATTCATGTTACTTTGGTTCCATATATTTCTTCCGCCGGTGAAGTTAAAACGAAACCGACACAACATAGTGTAAAAAATCTGCTTGAGCTTGGAATTCAACCGGATGTATTGATATGCAGATCTGAAAAAAGAATCCCAAGAGAGATCAGAGATAAAATTGCGCTGTTCTGTAATGTCGATTCAAAATCTGTTATTTCCGCATATGATTGTGAATCTATTTATGAAGTTCCTCTTGTTCTGTTCAAGGAAAAACTGGATACGATAGTTTTAAAACGACTTCACATTCCTGAGAAAAAAATTAAACTCGATGATTGGGAAAATTTTGTCAATGGTGTTAAAAATCCGGAGAAAAAAGTTGAGATAGCCGTATGCGGGAAATATATTAATCACCTTGATGCATATAAAAGCATCCTTGAATCGTTTGTGCATGCCGGTGCCGAAAATAATTCAAAAGTAAAATTAAGAGCAGTCAATGCTGAGGAGCTTGAAACCGGCGACGTTGATCACCTATTAAA
This sequence comes from Ignavibacteriaceae bacterium, assembly GCA_035293265.1. GTDB lineage: Bacteria > Bacteroidota > Ignavibacteria > Ignavibacteriales > Ignavibacteriaceae > DATDOL01. Next base: position 5,646 of record DATDOL010000239.1, read on the forward strand.
AGGAGTTTCGGGGATATTGGTTCCCGGAGGTTTTGGTGAGAGAGGTATTGAAGGAAAAATAAAAGCTATCACGTTTGCCCGGGAAAATAATATTCCATTCTTTGGAATTTGTCTCGGCTTGCAATGTGCTGTGATTGAATTTGCAAGGAATGTCTGCGGATTAAAAAATGCAAACAGTTCTGAATTCAAAAAAAATAAATACAGTGTCATTGATCTTATGCCAGATCAGAAGAATGTAAAAAATATGGGTGCATCGATGAGGTTGGGAGCTTATCCTTGTAATATTCTTGAACACTCAAAAGCTCACCAGGCTTATAAAACTAATTTCATTTCTGAGAGACACAGACACAGGTTTGAAGTAAATAATAAATTCCGGAGTGTTTTAAAACAAAAAGGAATGATATTCAGCGGACTGTCTCCTGATAACGAACTGGTTGAGATGATTGAAATGCCGGAACACAAATGGTTTGTTGCTTGCCAGTTTCATCCCGAATTAAAATCAAGAGCGACTAATGCTCATCCATTATTCAGGGAGTTTGTTAAAGCATCAATTGAACATAATGAGGAATCCAAATAATTTCTTTTCAATTCGATACTAAGCTAATTTTTAATTAAATCTTTTCAAGATGATAAAAAAAATAGAAAAAAAATTAGCTCATGGGATCCCTTTCCTAATTACAATTTTCTTCCTTTCGTTTTCTGGTTTGAATACATTTGCCCAGAATAACATTAATAGACAAACACAGAAGGGGATTGATGCTCTTTATAATTTTGAATTCGATGAAGCTGAAAAAATATTTGATGAAATGATTGAAACATCACCGGATAACCCAACTGCGTATCACTACAAATCGGTTCCGTATCTTTGGTTATACCTTGACTCAAAGAATGATGAGAATCTGACCTCGTTTTTATCTTACTCAGAAAGTGTAATAAATAAGTCACAACAATTAATTGAATCAGAACCAGGTAATCCATATTATTATTATCTTATCGGTACGACTTACAGTTACAGGGCACTAGCCTTCGCAAGGTCGGAGGAGTACCTGAACGCTCTATGGGCTACAAAAAATTTTTTTTCTTATCTAAATAGTGCTTTGGAAATTGACAGCAGTTATTATGATGCATTCCTTGGATTGGGAATTTATAATTTTGCTGCCTCGCAAACTGCCCCTGCCTGGAAATGGGCTTTGGAACTAACCGGAATATCAGGAGACAAGAATATTGGATTTGAGTATTTAAATCTGTCAGCAAAAAAAGGTACCTGGTCAAAAATTGAAGCGAGATTTTATCTCTCACAGCTTCTATCAGAATTTTTTCTGGATTTAAAGACGGCAGAAAAATATTTACAGGAACTTAGTCGAAAATATCCAGGAAATCTTTTATTTAAGCTGGCAATTGCTGAACTGAATATTAAAAAAGTTGAATTGTCCGGAGCAGAAAAAAAATTAAGAGAGATTTTAGATCCACCGGATACACTTTTTAAACAGATTAACTGTTACTCAAAATTTTCGCTCGCTAATATTTTCTTCTTTGAAAATAATTTTGATTCAGCCTTGGTTTATTACAAAGATTTTTTAAAATCGTCCTCTGATAATCATTTTAAAGGAATAGCTGCATTCAGATCAGGACTTTGTTATTCGTTTACTGGTCAGTCTGAAGAAGCGCAATTATTTTTTGAACTGACCTCTGAAGGTAATATGGATCTTGATGAAGACAGGTATGCAAAAGCTAAAAGCGAACAGTACCTGGAAAACCCTCCTGATTCAATCGAATTAAAATTACATTTTATAAATAATTTAATCCGTTCCGGGAAATACAAAGCAGCAATTGATTCAGTTGCCGTAGTGCTTAGAGATTCAATCTCGGCGGATTTAAAAGGTACTGCACTTTTATATCTGAGTGATGCATTGTACTTTAATAATAAATTCAAGGAATCGCTCAATAATGCTCTTACGGCATTTAAAGTTGAAAATTCAGAAAGATGGATTAAACCATTCGCCTGTTATTTCGCTGCCAGGGCCAGTCATAAACTGAATAATAATTTAGATGCAAACCTGTTTATCCGTTATGCCGGGAATTACAGTGATTATTTTTACGAGAATAAATTGAAAAATTTATTGTACTCACTCTCTTACAGTATCAATAAATGAAAGTCGAAAATACTTACCTCACAGGTTAATTGATTATCTTTGTGTGTTTAATTAATTTTGCGAAAATATTTTTATGTTAGTTTGTTGAAAATCGCAGTCTTTGTTTCAGGTCGGGGTACAAATCTAAAGGCAATCCTTGATTCCCCAAAACTTGCCGGTATTATAGAAGTTAAGGCTGTTGTAAGTGATAAAGCTGAGTGCCCTGCTTTTGAATTAGCAAAAAAAAATTCTATCAATATTTACACCGTCGGTAAAAAAGTAGGATTCATTAGTTATGAAAAACTTCAGGATATTCTTTTTTCACTTAAAATTGAATTAATAGTATTGGCAGGATTTTTAAAGTTAATTCCGGAAGAGTTGATAAACTTTTATAAGAACAGAATAATAAATATTCATCCTGCACTTCTTCCTTCCTTTGGTGGTACGGGAATGTATGGAATTAATGTTCACAAAGCCGTCTTTGAATCTTCAGCCCAGGTCTCTGGTGCAACGGTTCATTTCGTTGATGAAACTTATGATAACGGGAAAATTATCGTTCAGAAATGTGTCGATATTACAAATGTTGGCTCTCCCGATGAAATTGCAGAGAAGGTTTTGAAAATTGAACATCAACTTTTACCTGAAGCCATCGAAAAGATTGCATCCGGCAAAATAAAATTAGTTAATGGAAGAGTTCAGGTATTAATGTAATCTATAAAATTAATGTTAAACAAGTAAATTGAAAAAGTTTGCCCTCATCAGTGTTTCAGATAAATCTAACTTAATCCCGCTTGCAAGAGCCCTGGAAATTAATAAATATGAAATAATTGCGACCGGTAAGACTGCAAACCTCTTGACATCTGAAGGGATCAAAGTAAAAAAAATTGATGAGGTGACAGGATTCCCGGAAATTTTTAGTGGAAGAATTAAAACACTTCATCCGAAAATTTTCGGTGGGATTCTAATGCGAAGGGATAATCAATCGGATTATAAAGAAGCTGCGGATAATAAAATTTTGCCAATTGATGTCGTGTGTGTTAATCTTTATCCGTTTGAAGAAGTAACCAAAGATAAAACAGTCAATCTTGATACAGCTGTTGAGAATATAGATATTGGTGGACCAAGTCTTGTTAGAGCTGCTGCAAAAAATTATAAATTTGTTTCTGTTCTTACAAGCCCAATTCAGTACGAAGAATTTATTACTGAACTTCAGGCCGGTGAGATATCCGATGACACCCGGAAGAAATTAGCAGTAGCAGCATTCTCTCATACAGCAAATTATGATTCACATATTACAACCTTCTTCGAAGAAAAATTTGATTTCAAACCATCAAATTTCAGGATAAGTTATCCTATAAATTCTTCTCTTCGCTATGGAGAAAACCCGCACCAAAAAGCTGAGATTTATGGTGATTTTAATATTTATTTTGATATTTTACACGGTAAGGAATTATCTTATAACAATATTATCGATTTAACCGCCGCGGTTGAATTGGTTGAAGAATTGGGAGAACATGCATGCGCCATCATCAAACATACAAATCCTGCCGGGGCATCAGTCGGTAGTGATTCGCTCGATGCATATTTAAAAGCACTAAAATGTGACCCCGTTTCCGTTTTCGGCGGAATTGTTGCTTTCAATTCAGTCATTGATGAAACTATGGCAGAAAAATTAAATGAAATTTTTCTGGAGGTTGTTTCCGCAACCGGTTTCACAAAAGCTGCTCTCGATATATTATTCAAAAAGAAAAACCGGAGACTTGTTAAACAAAAAAAATCTGTTATGGATAGTAGTTTTACATTAAAATCCGTCCCGGGAGGAATTCTCAGGCAGGATGCTGACAGAGTTGATCTTATCGAAGATGAGATGAAATTTGTCACGGCTAAAAGACCTTCTGCTTCGGAGTTGAAAGATTTGAAATTTGCATGGAAAATTGCTAAACATACAAAATCGAATGCAATCGTTTTCGCAAGAAATCAAGTAACTTTGGGGGTTGGCGCAGGGCAAATGTCGAGGCTTGACTCCGCAAAGATTGCAAAGATGAAAGCCGATGAACACGGTTTGGATTTGAGGAACTCAGTAGCTGCATCAGATGCCTTTTTTCCCTTTGCCGATGGATTGATTGAAATTATTAATTGCGGAGCAACTGCAGTAATTCAGCCAGGTGGCTCTGTTAAAGATGATGAAGTTATTGAAGCTGCTAATAAGCATGATATTTCCATGGTTTTTACCGGAATCAGACACTTTAAACATTAAGAGGATATATGGGCATTTTAGACATCTTCGCAACGGATATTGCGATTGACCTGGGGACAGCTAACACTCTGATCTTTGTTAAAGGAAAAGGAATCGTACTTAATGAGCCATCGATAGTTGCTTTCGATAAAAATACAAAGAGAATTATAGCCTTAGGAAATAAAGCAAAGGAAATGCAGGGAAGGGAACATAAAGAAATAAGAGTGACCCGCCCAATGCGCGACGGTGTTATTGCTGATTTCGAAATTGCCGAAGGAATGATAAGAGCATTTATTAAAAAAGTGAAAGCAGGAGCTTTGAGTACAAGAAGAGTTGTAGTTGCTGTTCCAAGCGGAGTTACAGAAGTTGAAAAACGTGCTGTCAGAGATAGTGCTGAACACGCTGGTGCAAAAGAAGTTCACCTTGTTGCCGAACCGATGGCTGCTGCTATCGGAATCGGAATTGATGTTTCTGCTGCTGTTGGAAATATGATAATTGATATCGGTGGCGGTACAACAGAAATTGCAGTCATTGCACTTTCGGGTATTGTAAATGAAGAATCAATCCGCATTGCCGGTGATGAAATGAACTATGCGATAATGCAATTCTTTAAAAGAAATCATAACTTACTGATAGGGGAAAGAACAGCTGAAGCAATTAAATGTGAAGTTGGATCTGCTGTACCATTAAAAGAAGAAATTACAATCCAGGTCAAAGGTCGTGATCTTGTTGGTGGAATTCCAAAAACTACGGAAGTAAGTTCGGTTGAAATCAGGGAAGCATTAAATGAAAGCATAGTGCAGATTGTCGACGCTGTACGGCAGACTTTGGAAAGAACTCCGCCCGAACTATCTGCTGATATTCTTGACCGTGGTGTGATGATCACCGGTGGAGGAGCCTTATTAAAAGGACTCGATGAAAGGATCAGGATGGAGACAAACCTTCCTGTTCATGTTGCAGAAGATCCTTTAACTGCAGTTGTCCGCGGTGCCGGAAAAATAATTGAAAATTTAAATGAATATTCGAAAGTACTAATCCGTAACAGAAGATATTAATGATAAAATTTCTCTCAAATGCGTGGAGTAATTTTAAAGAATATGTTATCCTCTGTCTCCTCGTAATTTTAAGTCTGATCCTTCTCTCCCAAAATCAAAATCAAAAGGTCCAAAAAGTTCGTGCAATTGCATTCGGTAGTTTTTCAACTGTAACATCCGTTTTTTCAAACTTATTCAGCTCTGCTAGGATCACAGAAGAAAATGAAGAGCTCCGGAAAGCAAATGCTGAGTTGATGATGCAAATAAGTAAATTAAGGGAGTATGGAATAACTAACGAACAACTGCGGGGTTTGATTGGTCTTAAAGATACTGCAAATCTGCCGTTAATTCCTGCAACTGTGGTTTCTAAATCTTTATCATTAACACAGCATACTATTACACTTAACGCTGGGTTGAAGGATAGCGTTAAACCGGGAATGCCTGTAGTTAATTATTCAGGGTTGATTGGCATGGTACATTCTTCTTCTGAAAATTTTTCGATAGTCCGCACTCTTAAAAATGTGGATTTAAAACTTACTGTGAAAAACGAGAGAAGCAGGATTCATGGAATTATGAAATGGGATGGTGAAGAGTTTATCATAGTCAATATTCCCAAAACTTATGATTTTGAAATTGGTGATAGAATCATCACATCCGAACTAAGTTCCATTGTACCTGTTCCATTACCTGTGGGGCTTGTTCAAGAAATTGATGATGTAGAAACTGAAGTATTTAAAAGAATAAAAGTAAGACCGTTTGTTGATTTGCTGAGCGTTGAAAATCTTTTTATAGTTGGCATTGTTAATAGCACACAGAAGCAGAATTTGGAGTTGAATTTTTACAGGTAAAAATGAATGAACTGGCGCCAATTAATACCTCTGATAATTTTCTTTCCGTTACTGCTTCTCCAGGTTACCATCATTCCATTAATCTCAATTGAATCAATCATACCTGATCTATTGTTAATTGCAGTTGTCTATTACTCAATCCTTCATGGACAGATTTATGGTACAATTTTAGGATCCATTTATGGGATATTGTTTGACCTTATTGCAGGTAGTTTGTTGGGAAGTTCAATGTTATCCAAAACAGTTGCCGGATTTATTGCCGGGTATTATTCTTCGGAAACAAAACGGGACCAGTATTTAAATTCCTATTCATTTACTTTTGTTATATTTTTATGTGCACTTACAGATACGGCTATATATTCATTTTTCTCAGCCTGGGATTTTAATATTAATTTATTCAGGATCTTATTTAATTATTCCTTATTGCCATCAATCTATACAACTATTATAAGTTCAATCGTTTTAATTATTCCATATAAAAAGGGTTTTAATTGAAATCCGAAAGATTTGCTTCCATTCAAAGACGATCGATCATTTATTTTGCAATGATCTCAACCGTTCTGATTCTTGCATTCCGTTTATTCCAGATGCAGATTCTTAATCAGCACGCTTACGATATTAAATCTTCAGATAACAGCATAAAGAAAATTGATCTTGATCCGCTTAGAGGAGTTTTCTATGACAGAAATATGCAGGTGATAGTAAGTAATATGCCGGCATATACACTAAGAATTACCCCGGCTTATTATGACAGAAAATTAGATCGCTTGCTGGAAGTTGTAATTGATGCTGATTCAGGGTTTATTGAGGAACTTCTAATTGAAAATAAAAAGTATTCAAAGTATCTGCCATTAAAAATAAAAAGAGGAATTGATTTCAGAGCTGTTGCATGGATTGAAGAAAATTCTGAACAACTTCCCGGCGTGGATTATATAATTGAAATGCACAGAAATTATCCAGCTGGAATTATGGCGTCTCATCTTTTCGGTTACACAAAAGAAATATCTGCAGACAAGTTAAAATCTGAAAATGATTACTATAGGCAGGGAGATTATATTGGCTCGAATGGAATTGAGAAAACCTATGAGTATTACGTGCGCGGAGTAAAAGGAACAAAATATGTTATAATGAATTCCAACAGAAAAGAAATTGGCATTTACAATAATGGAACGGATGATGTTCCCTCAAAAAGAGGAAATGATCTTGTCCTTGGTATCGATGTTATGGCACAGAAAATTGCTGAAGAAGAGTTCGTTGGAAAAAGAGGAGCCTTGGTTGCAATCGAACCAAAATCCGGTGAGATCATCGCAATGGTAAGTGCACCTGATTATGACCTCGATATGTTTTCATTTATTACTCCCCGAAATTACCTGACAGAGCTATACAGCAATCCGGAAAAACCATTGTTCAACAGGGCAACAATGTCTGTGCATCCACCCGGTTCAACATCTAAAATACTTTCAGCAATTGCTTCACTTGATTTGGGAGTTATCACAACTTCATATTCTTATTTTTGCGGAGGTGGTTTTACTTATGGAAGATATTTTAAATGTCATGGCTCGCACGGCTCTGTTAATGTTGTGACAGCTATCGAAAAATCCTGCAATACTTTTTTCTACCAGCTTATTTATAAAATCGGATTAGACAGATGGAAACAATATGCTCAAAGGTTTGGTTTTGGAAGTAAAACAAATATTGATATCGATGAAGAAGCCTCAGGATTACTTACTGATGAAAAGTATTATGAAAAAATTTATGGAGTCAACTGGCCAAAAAGTATTATGGCAAGTCTTGGCATAGGGCAGGGAGAAATTAGTGTAACACCTTTGCAGCTTGCATTATATACAGCACTAACAGCAAACAATGGAATTTCTTTTGAACCTCATGTTGTTAAAGGCTATGTTGATGCGATTACGAAGGAATATGTTCCATACAAATTCAAGCAGATTGATGTCGGAATTCGTAAAGACATTTTTGACATCGTGAACCAGGCAATGTTTCTTGTAGTGAACGGACATGGTACAGCAACTCATATCAAATCATTAAAGTACAGCATCTCAGGAAAAACCGGAACGGCACAAAATCCTCATGGCAAAGATCACGCTTGGTTTATTGCTTATGCTCCTTCTGAAGATCCGCAGATAGCAATTGCAGTTCTGGTAGAAAATATAGGCTTTGGTGGAACGCATGCTGCCCCGATTGCTAAAAAAGTAATTGAAGCATATTTAGATGGTCGCCAAATTGATCAGCTAATAATGAACAAATCTTTAACTAAATTAGAAAAACAATCCCCGGTAAATCCAAATGCGAATTGATTATAATGTAAAAGATAAATTTGACTTTGGATTATTAATACCCGCTATCTGTTTATTTGGATTCGGTCTGCTGGCAATTTACAGTTCTACAGTTAACAATCCGTTGGCACATGGAAATTTTCAAAAACAGGTTATTGTCGGCATCTTTGCATTAATTGTTTTTTTCGTCACATATTCATTACCTACAAAAATTTTCAAAGCCATAGCAATGCCCGGTTATTTTTTATCAATACTTTTACTTGTTGCTGTTCTTTTGATGGGTAAGCAGATATCTGGTTCACGAAGCTGGTTAGCAATAGGTTCACTTGGATTTCAACCATCAGAGCTTGCGAAAATTACAACTTTATTATTTATGTCAGCATATCTTAGCAGAGATAACACAGATATAGAATCGTTCAAGGATATAGTTATAACACTTGCGATAGGCTTTTTTCCTGTTCTGCTGATTTTGTTGGAACCGGATATGGGAACTTCAATAGTTTTTATTGGAATGATCCTGTCAGTGATTTTCTGGAAAGGGATAAGTTCTTTCGCATTGTTCGTCGTTCTTTCGCCTGCTCTTGTTGCAGTCGCATCGTTATTCGGATTTATTTATTTTACTGCTGCACTGGCAATTATACTTGTTGTGCTTCTACTTTATAAAAAGAACTTTTTCCTTAGCGGTTCACTTTTCGCATTTAATCTTGCCTGTGGATTTTTTGCTGATTACGTTTTTAAAGCACTTAAACCACATCAGCAAAAAAGAATTCAGGCATTCATCGATCCAATGACTGATCCTCTTGGATCAGGGTATAACACCATTCAAGCAAAAGTGGCAGTCGGATCAGGTGGATTTACAGGTAAAGGATTTCTCGGCGGCAATCAAACTCAATTACAATTCATTCCTGAACAATGGACTGATTTTATTTACTGTGTGATTGGGGAAGAATTCGGTTATATCGGCAGTATTATCCTCTTGGTTTTATTTGTCTTCCTGTTTCTACGAATTCTTAAAATCGCATATTCTACCAAAGATGAATTTCTAAGCCTGGTGACATTTGGAATCCTATCTGTTTATTTCATCCACTTTCTGATTAATATTGGAATGGTTGTTGGGATTATGCCGGTGATAGGCATTCCTTTGCCGTTTGTAAGTTATGGGGGAAGTTCACTTTTAGTGAATATGTTTATGCTCGGAATAATTTCAAATATTTATCGTACCAGGAAAAACTTTACGTAAACTGATATCACCTGATGACAGCCTTCGAAAAACTTCGTATCCAAAACTCTAATGGAAAATTTATTGCCGTAGGATTGGATGCGGACATAAATAAAATTCCACAGCATTTAAAATCATCTGCAAATCCTGTTTTGGAATTTAACAAATCAATTATTGAAGCTACTAAGAAATTTGCCGGTGCCTATAAAATAAATTTTGCTTTTTACGAAGCAGAAGGTAAAAGTGGAATTGAAAATATTGAAAGCACTTTATCTTTTATTCCATCAGATGTTCTTACAATAGCTGATGGTAAGAGAGGAGACATTGGTAATACTTCAGAAATGTATGCTAAAGCAATCTATGATCGACTGCATTTTGATTCTGCTACATTAAATCCATATATGGGTGAAGATTCACTAAAACCCTTTCTTAACTATAAAGACAAACTGAATTTTATACTGGCATTAACATCAAATCCAGGCTCAGGTGATTTTCAGAAATCGGAAATGAAAGAGGGCGGATTTCTTTACCAGTCAGTAATTCAGAAAGTGACCAGGTGGAACACATCAAAAAATTGCGGAATTGTTTTCGGTGCAACTAATCCGGATGAACTTAAAATTAATATTAATTCATTTGGAGATCTCCCTGTCCTGATTCCAGGCATTGGAGCACAGGGTGGGGATTTAGAAAAAATTACCAGGATACTTGGAAGATCTAAAAATATTAATTTCCTTGTTAATGTTAGTCGTGGAATTTTATATAAGAATAATACCTCCGAATTCGCTACAGCAGCACGGGAAGAAATTGTCAGATTGAATAATCTGATCAAATCATATCTCTGAAATATTACTAATCATTATTGCCGAACAATCTCTTTTATGAAAAGAATTTCCAGAATTGTTTAATTAATCCGGGATTAAGTTATGGTATTAATAATTAAATTTAATTAGATTATTGAGGTGAATAAGCTTAGAATAATTGTGTTAATAATTGATTTTAGAAATTAAACTGAATTCATTACATCTTGGATTTCTAACATTATGAGCGTATTAGAAAAATATTTATACGATATCTGGAAAGAGAAAAAGTTCAGTAAAGATCTTATTACAGCTGATGATCAAAAAATTGAAATAATTGATGCCGGGCTTCAAAACAATAAAATGGCAGGACCGGATTTTCTGAATGCACGTGTTAAAATCGGGAACATAACATTTTTAGGAGATATAGAAATTGATTCATTGCATAACGATTGGAAAGCGCACGGACATTTCCTGGATAAAAAATATAACAAGATCATTTTACATCTTGTTGCATCAAAAGAAAAATACAAGCCATTTGTTTTTACGAGAGATGGAAGAAAAGTTCAGTCCATTTGTATGATTGACTACCTTGATGACAGCTTGCGGACATCCATACAAAGTTCAATTAAATCCGAAAGAACTACTAAAAATTTTCGCCTTCCTTGTTCTGGTCTGAATGATAAAGTCTCAATAAAGATAAAGCTATCGTTTTTACTTGAACTGGGAATTGAACGATTTAATTCAAAGTCAAAGCGGATTCTTCACAGGCTTAAAGAAATCATCTACCTCAAGCAGATGAATATCAGGGAGCCAATTGTTCGTTATGATTTTGGTGAAGAGTTTTTTAATAAAAAATTTTCTGCTGATGAATTTGGTGATAAGGAATCCTGGCAGCAATTAACATATGAGATGATTTTCGAGGCACTGGGGTATTCTAAGAATAAAGATATAATGTTAAAGCTTGCTAAAGCGGTCAATGTGAAGTTTCTCAGCCACTATAAAAATGAGGAATCATTTCACCAATTAATTGAGAGCGCACTGTTTAATGTGAGCGGTCTCATTCCGAATAAAAAAAATTTTGATGAGGAAGAAAGTTCCGGATATATCAGGCAACTGACAGAGGATTGGAATAAAATAAGAAATAAATATGACGGTCCTTTGTTAAAATCCGAAAACTGGCACTTCTTCAAATTACGCCCAGCTAACTTTCCAACGATCAGAATTTCCGGCGGAGCAAAAATTTTAGTCACTTTAATTCAAAAAGATTTATTTAAAAATTTAATTGACTTGATTAAAAATGAAGAAGACACAGGCACATTGACTTATAATATCAGAAATCTTATTATCATGAAGGAAGAAGGGTTCTGGCAGGATCATTTTGTGTTCGATAAAAAATCCAAAGAGCTAATAAAATATTCCATAGGTATTTCGAGAGCCGATGAGATAATTGTTAATGTTCTGCTGCCCATTCTGCTGCTTTACTTTGAAATATTTCCGGATACAGAATCTTTAAAAAGAATTAAAAATTTATTTATAAATTATATTCAGGAAGGTTCTAATAAGCTTGTTAACCAGGTTGCTTCAGAACTAGATTTAAAAAAAGCAAGCAGGAAAAGTATTAATTACCAGGGGATGATAGAATTATTCAGAAATTATTGCATTAAAGAAAGATGTCTTGAGTGCAAAATTGGTGAAAAAATATTTAACTGATTGAAATCAGTTATCGCTTGTCAGTCTTTTAATATCATCTCTGATTTTAGCTGCTCTTTCATACTCTTCTCCGTCAATTGCTTCCCTCAATTTATTCTGTAAAGCAGCAAGCTTAGCCTCTTTAGTTGTAGATTTTTTACTTTTATCTGCCGGAGGCGTTATTGCAGATAAATCGTCGGAATCTGTTTCTTCAGAAGGAATGAATGCAGCTGCTTCCAGTACCGCTTCTGAAACATAAATCGGAGCCTGAGTACGAACTGCAAGGGCAATTGCGTCACTTGGTCGAGCATCAATTTCCTGGGTAAGTGTAGAAGCTTCCAGTATTATTTTTGCATAAAAAGTATTTTCTCTTAATTCATCAACAATAACTTCAAGAACTGCTGCACCAAGGTTGTCTGTAATTTGTTTAAGCAGATCATGTGTGAGTGGTCTTGGCGGTTTAATGCCTTCAATTTCAAGTGCGATCGCCTGGGCTTCAAATGCACCGATGATTATTGGTAATCGTCTGTTGCCGTCAATCTCTTTTAACAATATTGCATACGCACCACCGGTTGAGGGGCTGGAAGATAATCCTAGAATTTCACACTGTACTTTTTGCAATAATATTACTCCTTATTTCTAATCTTTCAGCTTTTTGATTTCCTGAGTTAATGCAGGAATAATTTCGAAAATATCACCGGCTATTCCATAATCAGCAATGTTAAAAATGGGGGCATCTTTATCTTTATTGATGGCTACAATATATTTTGCTGAAGACATCCCGGCAAGGTGTTGAATCGCACCTGAAATTCCACAAGCAACATAAAGTATCGGTGAAACCGTTTTTCCTGTTTGTCCAACCTGTTCACCATGTGGTCTCCAGCCCGCATCTACAACTGCTCTGGATGCACCGACGGCTGCACCTAAAGCATCAGCTAATTCCTCAATTAAATGGAAATTTTCCGGACCCTTCAACCCTCTTCCTCCGGATACGATGATATCAGCTTCTGCAACATCCAATTTACCACCAGCTTTTTTAAACTCCACTACTTTCGTTTTCATGTTTGTGCTGGCAATTTCATTGACGATAATTTCAGGATTTGAAGAATTGCCGGAAGGAATAGCTTTAAAAACATTCGGACGTATTGTAATGACTTTTTTTGCAGTTTTAATTTTTACATCAACCAAACTTTTCCCAGCATAGATAGGTCTTGTTCCAATCAACTCACCTGAATCAGTGGAAAGATTTATGCAATCCATGAGTATACCGGCATTCAGCCTGACTGCTAATCGGGGTGAAAGATCTTTTCCTAAGGCTGTGTTAGAGAGTAGCAAATAATCGGCTTCAGTTGATTTAGCATATTCGCTGACTACATCCGTGTAGGCTGAAGAGGAATAATTTTTTAGATCATCACTTTTCAAATGAACAATTTTTTTAATTCCATATTTTGCAATCTCATTTACATTCTCAATTGAACTTCCAACAACAACTGCCTCTGCATCGAGCTTAAGTT